>CAMBKF010000024.1 GCA_945868085.1 uncultured Oscillibacter sp. | reverse complement strand
GCGGAGATGATGGCCTGGTTGTCGGCCTCGCTGCCGCCGGAGGTGAAGATGATCTCCTTGGGGTCACAGCCCAGGCACTTGGCCACGGTCTCCCGGGCGCCCTGCAGAGCCTCGGCAGCCCGCTGGCCCACAGAGTGCAGGCTGGAGGGATTGCCGTAATTGTCCTGCAGGCAGGGGAGCATGGCAGCCAGAGCGGTGTCGCTCATTTTGGTGGTGGCTGCATTGTCAGTATAAATAGTCATACGCTGGTCCTCCTGGTATGAAAAATTTAATGCCTACTTGATTAGTGTGTTTACAATACCCCTAAAAACTTACTTTGTCAATAGGCTTTAGTAAAATATTTTTAACTTTCCCTTGTTTTTTTGGCCCCGGTGTGCTAGGCTAAATAAAATGAACGATGGAGTGTACCAATTATGGAAATTCAAAAATCTTCGGAGGATTACCTGGAGACCATGCTGATGATGCAGGAGAAGCACGGCTATATCCGCTCCATCGACGTGGCGGAGCATCTGGGGGTCACCAAGCCCAGCGTCAGCTATGCCACCAAGCGTCTGCGGGAGAACGGCTATATCACCATGGACAAAACGGGTCTCATCACCCTGGAGCCCAGTGGCCTGGCCATTGCCCGGGAAATGCTGGAGCGCCACCATACCCTCACTACCTTCCTGGTCCGCCTGGGGGTGGATCAGGAGACGGCGGAGGCCGATGCCTGCAAGATCGAGCATGACATCAGCCCCCAGACCTTTGCGGCCATCTGCCGCCACGCCCGGGAGCACAACCAATGACCGATGTGCGTGTGGCCCGGATCCTGGAGGAAATGCTCCGTTTTTCCGCCGGGAACCTGCATGATATCGACCACCTGATCCGGTTGTGGACCTATGCCAGTACCATAGGCGAGCTGGAGGGGCTGGACGGGGAGACCCAGTTTATTCTGGAGGTCGCCGCCATCACCCATGACATAGCCTGCCCCCTGTGCCGGGAGAAATACGGCAATACCAACGGAAAAAATCAGGAGCAGGAGGGCGCCCTGCTGGTGCGGGACTTCCTGGCCGGTGCCGGTATGACCGCCGGACAGGTGGACCGGGTCGCCTACCTGGTGGGCCGCCACCACACCTATTCCGGGGTGGACGGGGCGGACTATCAGATCCTGCTGGAGGCGGATTATATCGCCAACGCCTGCGAGAACGGGTACAGCCGGGAGAACGTGGAAAATTTTGCCCGAACGGTCCTGCGCACCGCCGGCGGGAGGCGGATCCTGCGCGCGGTTTTCGGCATCTGAGAAAAACGATCCTACAATGACAAAGCGGGCCGGCCCCATGGGGCCGGCCCGCTTGCTATATTGCGATGTGCTTAGTTTTCCTGCCGCTGCAGCTTTTCCAGCATCCGGATGAATTCCTCCGGCAGCGGACAGGTGCAGGAGACCTTTTCCCCCGTGGCCGGGTGAATGAACTCCAGGCCTGTGGCGTGGAGGCACTGGCCTGTCAGCCCCGGCACGGGCTTTTTGGCCCCGTACACGGTGTCCCCCAGGATGGGGTGGCCGATGTAGGCCAGGTGGACCCGGATCTGGTGGGTGCGGCCCGTTTCCAGGCGGCAGCGCAGATGGGTCACGCCCCGGTAGCGGGCGATGACCTCCCAGTGGGTCACGGCCCGGCGTCCGTCGGGCACCACGGCCATCTTTTTCCGGTCTGTCCGGTGGCGGCCGATGGGTGCGTCCACGGTGCCGCTGTCCTCCTTGAAATTACCCACAGCCAGACACTCGTAGGTCCGGGCCAGGGTGTGGCCCGCCAGCTGGGCGGCCAGGAAGGCGTGGGCGGCGTCGTTTTTGGCGGCGATGATGAGCCCGCTGGTGTCCCGGTCAATGCGGTGGACGATGCCCGGGCGCAGCTGGCCGCCGATGCCCGACAGGCTCCCGGCGCAGTGGTGCAGCAGGGCGTTGACCAATGTGCCGCCCGGGTGTCCCGGGGCGGGGTGCACCACCATGCCCACGGGCTTGTTTACCACGATCACGTCCTTGTCCTCGTAGACCACGTCCAGGGGGATGTCCTCCGGCCGGGCCTCCGGCTCCTCCGCCTCCGGCAGGGTGACGGAAACTGTTTCGCCGCCCTGAAGCCGGGTGCTTTTTCCGGCGGGCCTGCCGTCCACGGTGACGCAGCCCCCCTCAATGAGCCGGGCTGCCGCCGAGCGGGTGAGGTCCGGCAGCTGTGCGGCCAGAAACGCGTCCAGCCGCGCCCCGGCGGATTCAGTTGTGGCCGTCAGGGTCCTTGTGTCCATGGCCGCGCTCCTTCTTGTCGTATTTGTCGTAAAACCACAGGTAGTACACGGCGCCCAGCACGGCGCCCACCACCACGAAGCAGTCCGCCAGGTTGAAGATGGGGTACTCAAACAGCGGCGAGATGTCCAGCATATCCACCACATACCCGTGCCACACCCGGTCGATCATGTTGCCCAGGCCGCCGCCCAGGATGAAAAGCCCTGCCGTGACGCCCAGGGGATGCCGCACGATCTTCCGGATCAGCAGCCACGCCACGGCGATCATCAGCGCCGCCGTGATGACCAGCAGCACCGCCGTCTTCCCCGAGAGGCTTGACCAGGCTGCGCCGTAGTTGTGCAGCCGAGTCAGCTGCAGCACTCCCGGGATCAGCTGTGCCGATTCCCCCAGGGCCAGGTGGGTCACCGTCCAGTATTTCAGCGCCTGGTCCAGCCCAATGAGGACCGCCAGCAGCGCAATGCTCCACACCATAGAAAAAACTCCTTTTCCGTTTTTGCTGCCCCTATCATACACGTTTTGGCGGAAATTTGCAACGCTCCGCGGCTTGTTTTGCACCGGGGAATGTGGTATAATCTCTTAATTAAAGTCGAATCATAGCGCCATTTTTGCAAATGGGCGCTTACGGAGGGTTATTTTGGACAGAAAACAAGTGGTTTTATCGGCGGAGGAGACCCTGCGCCAGCGGGATTTTGAGCGGAAACTGGCGGACATCCACCGCCAGCGCAGCCGTGCGCCCCTGGCCCTGGTGGATACCTTCGGCTGCCAGCAGAACGTGGCCGACAGCCAGCACATCATGGGCATGCTCCGGGCCATGGGCTGCGAGTTCACGGACGACGCAGACCAGGCCGACATCATCGTGCTGAACACCTGCGCCATCCGCGACCATGCGGAAAAGCGGGTCTTCGGCAACCTGGGCGCCCTGACCCATACCAAGAAGAAAAATCCCGACCAGATCATCTGCCTGTGCGGCTGCATGGCCCAGCGGCCGGAGATCGCCGAGAAAGTTCGCACCAGCTACCGCCATGTGGACCTGGTGTTCGGCCCCCAGGCCATGTGGAAGTTCCCGGAGCTTTTATACCGGGTCTACACCCAGCGGGGCCGGGTGTTCTCCGTGGAGGAGGAGCACGGCACCATCGCCGAGGGGATGCCCGTTGTGCGGGAGGGAAAGACCCGGGCGTGGGTGTCCATCATGTACGGCTGCAACAACTTCTGCTCCTACTGCATCGTGCCCTATGTCCGGGGCCGGGAGCGCAGCCGGGACATGGATAAGATTGTGGCCGAGGTGAAGGAGCTGGCTGCCCAGGGCTATAAGGAGATCACCCTCCTGGGCCAGAATGTGAACTCCTACGGCAAGGACTTAGAGCCCCGGCGCGACTTTGCCGACCTGCTCCAGGAGCTGGACAGGATCGACGGGGACTTCCTCCTGCGCTTCATGTCCTCCCAGCCCAAGGATGCATCCTTCAGGCTCTTTGATGTCATGGCGGCCAGCCGCCATGTGGCCCACCAGCTGCACCTGCCGGTGCAGTCCGGCTGCGACCGGGTGCTCCGGGCCATGAACCGGCCCTACGACCGGGCCCGGTATATAGAGCTTATCACCTACGCCCGCCAGGTCATGCCCGACCTGGTGCTCACCTCCGACGTCATCATCGGCTTCCCCGGGGAGACGGAGGCGGAGGCCATGGAGACGGTGGACCTGGTGCGCCAGGTGGAGTTTGACGCCCTGTTCACCTTCATTTTCTCTCCCCGCCCCGGCACCCCGGCGGCCAAGATGGACGACCCCGTGCCCCGGGCGGAGAAGCAGAAGTGGTTCGATACCCTCTGCGCCGCCCAGAATGAGATCTCCGCCCGCCACCACGCCCGCTATGTGGGCAAGACCCTCCGCTGCCTGGTGGACGGCGAGACGGACGATGCCCGCTGGCCCCTGTCCGCCCGCACCGCCGGGGGCCGCCTGGTCCACCTGGTGGGCGACAGGGAGGCCCTGGGCCAGTACCGGGACGTGAAGATCACCGACAGCAACACCTGGGCCCTGTTCGGCGAGATGGTGTAACGGGTATTTTGGTGTTTTGATATGTCATTGCGAGGGCGCTTTGCGCCCGTGGCAATCCGTAATACCCATCGGCCTGCCCCGCCACACCATTGATTATGTGCCCGTAGGGGCCGGCGTCCCCGACGGCCCGCCCGGCCTTGCACCTCACTTCTTGTAAAAAACAATGTCATTGCGAAGCCGGTGCGCACACCGGCTGTGGCAATCCGTAATCCCCTCATCCCTTCAAAAAAGGAGGCCATTTTCATGCCCACCATTCAATGCTTAGACTCCCATGTGGCCGACCTCATCGCCGCCGGCGAGGTGGTGGAGCGCCCGGCCAGCGTGGCCAAGGAGCTGCTGGAAAACGCCCTGGACGCCGGGGCCTCCGCCGTATCGGTGGAGGTGCAGCATGGCGGCCTCACCTACCTGCGCATCACCGATAACGGCTGCGGCATCGCTCCTTCGCAGCTGCCTACCGCCTTCCTGCGCCACGCCACCAGCAAGCTCCGCCGGGCGGAGGATCTGGCCGCCATCGGCACCCTGGGCTTCCGGGGCGAAGCGCTGGCCGCTATTGCCGCCGTGTCCCGGGTGGATATTTTCTCCCGGGAGCGGGGGGCGGACCAGGGGGCGTCCCTGCACCTGGAGGGCGGCGTGCCCGGCCAGGTCACCGAGACTGGCTGCCCCGAGGGCACCACCATCTGCGTCCGGGATCTGTTTTATAACACCCCCGCCCGCATGAAATTCATGAAGAAGGACACCGCTGAGGGGGCCGCCGTCACCGGCGTGGTCACCCACCTGGCCCTGAGCCATCCGGAGGTATCCGTGAAGCTGATCCGGGACGGGGCCGAGGTGCTCCACACCCCCGGGGACGGCCAGCTGCGCTCGGCCATCTATGCCGCCCTGGGCCGGGATTTCGCCCTGGGCCTGCTGCCGGTTTCCGGCTGCGGCGGCGACATTCAGGTGGAGGGCTTCGTCACCAAGCCCCTAAACGGCGGCGGCACCCGGGCCCGGCAGCTGTTTTTCGTCAATGGCCGGTTTGTAAAGAGCCAGCTTCTCACCGCCGCCCTGGAGGAGGCTTACCGCAACCGCCTGCTCAAGGGCAAGTTCCCCGGCTGCGTGCTGCACATCACCCTGTCCAAAAATACCGTGGATGTGAATGTCCACCCGGCCAAGACCGTGGTGAAATTCCAGAACGAGCGGGCCGTGTTTGACGCGGTACACTACACCGTCAAAGACCTGCTTACCGCCGGAGAAAACCCGGCCCCCAAGCCCGTCCAGCAGACCTTTTACCAGTCCATGACCGTCCAGGAGTACAAGGAGCGCCAGACCCCGCCCCCGGCGGAAAAGCGCCCCCTGGGCAGTTATGCCGCCCGCCCGGCGGTGGACCCGGACGCCAAGCTCCCCCTGCATGACATTGTCCATCGCCCCGCCCCGCTCCCGGCCTGGGACCCCCGTCCCATAGAGCCCCGCCCGGCGCCTGCGCAGGCGCCCGTCCGGCCGGTGAGCCCCATCCGGACGGAGACGCTCCCCACCGCCCCGGCCTTTACCCCGGCGGAGGAAAAGCCCGCCCCTGCGGAGGTCCCCGCCCCTGTCCCCCAGCGCAATACCATCGATTTGCCCATCCAGCAGACCCTTACGGAAAAGCCCGCCCCCTGGCGCATGGTGGGCGAGGCCCTGGATACTTATATCATATGCCAGGATGAAAACGAGAATCTCTGGCTCATCGATAAGCACGCCGCCCACGAGCGCCTGCGCTTCAACGCCCTGAAGGAGCGGCAGGAGCCGCCCATGGGCCAGCTGCTGCTCCAGCCCCTGGCCGTGGACCTGGAGGCGGATGCCTACGCCGCCGCCCTGGCGCAGCTGTCCCTTTTGGAGGAGTTCGGCTTCTCCTGCGAGGATTTCGGCGCCGGGACGCTGCTGGTGCGCCAGATCCCGGCGGACATCCGCCTGGAGGATGCCGCCGCTACCGTGGAGGAGCTGGCCGAGGACCTGCGCCTGGGCCGGGCCGATCCCACGGCCGCAAGGGACCGCCTCCTGCAGACCATGGCCTGCAAGTCCGCCATCAAGGCGGGGATGCACACCGCCCCCGCGGAGCTGCGCGCCCTGGTGGACCGGGTGCAGTCCGGCGAGATCCAGTACTGTCCCCATGGCCGCCCTGTGGCGGTGAAGCTCACCCGCTACGAGATCGAGAAGATGTTCAAGCGCGCTTAAAACGGCCCCCATAAAGAAATATTTTGCACTTTTCCACAAAGTTTTCCACCTTCCCCGGTGAGATACGCCGCCCCAGCGGCAGAAAGATGTGACCGATTATGGCTGAACTGACCCCCATGATGAAGCAATATTTAGAGATCAAGGAGCAGAACAAGGATTCCATCCTGTTCTTCCGCCTGGGGGATTTCTATGAAATGTTCGGGGCGGACGCCCGGACGGCTTCCCGGGAGCTGGATCTCACCCTCACCACCCGGGACAAGGACAAGAATAAATCCTTCGATGAAAAGGTACCCATGTGCGGCATCCCCTACCACTCCTCCGACGGGTATATCGCCCGGCTCATCGCCAAGGGCTATAAGGTGGCCATCTGCGAGCAGACGGAGGACCCGGCCACGGCCAAGGGCCTGGTGAAGCGGGACATTATCCGGGTGGTCACCCCCGGTACCGTGCTGGACGATACCTCCCTGGAGGCCGGGCGCAGCAACTTCTGCGCCGCCGCCTGGATGGCGGAGGGGCGCACGGGCTTTGCCGCCTGTGACATCTCCACCGGTCAGACCCACGCCACCGCCTTTTCCGGCCCCGATGCCGCCGTCCACCTGCTCAACGAGGTGGCCCGGTTCTCCCCGGCGGAGATCATCCTCAACGATGCCGCCGCTCAGGACGCCGCCCTGCAGGTGCTCACGGAGGATAAGCTCTCCTGCCACCGGGAGATCCGGGAGATCGACGGCCCCGCCGCCCGGGCCCGCGTAGCCGCCCAGTTCGGGGAGCAGGCCCTTTCGGATTTCCCCGCCGATAATTACGCCCCTCTCCTGGCCCTGGGAAACCTTCTGAATTACCTCCACGAGACCCAAAAGGGCGACCTGCACCACATCGATACCCTGGATTTTTATCACCAGGGCCAGTTCATGGAGCTGGACATATCTGCCCGGCGCAACCTGGAGCTGACGGAGACTCTCCGCAGCAAGGAGAAAAAGGGCAGCCTCCTGTGGGTGCTGGATAAGACCAGGACCGCCATGGGCGCGCGGATGCTCCGCAGCTGGCTGGAGCGGCCGCTGCTCAGCGTCCAGGATATTGACCGCCGGGCCGACTGCGTGGAGCGCCTGGTAAACGACACCGTCACCCGGGAGGAGCTGACCCTGGCCCTTTCCGGCATCAGCGATATGGAGCGGCTCATGAGCCGCATCGTCTACGGCAGCGCCGGGGGCCGGGACGTAGTGGCCCTGCGGACTGCCATGGAAAAGCTCCCCGCCATCAAGGCGCTGCTGGCGGCCTTCCCCAAGGGCCGCCTCCGTGAGCTCTACGGCACCCTGGACACCCTGGACGACCTGGCAAAGCGCATCGCCGATACCCTCCAGGACGAGCCGCCTTTTTCCGTCCGGGAGGGCGAGTTCATCCGGGACGGCTTCCACCCGGAGGTGGACCGGCTCCGTGGCATCCTTCACGGAGGCAAGGGCCTCATGGCCTCCATGGAGGCCCAGGAAAAGGAGAAGACCGGCATCCGCACCCTGAAAATTGGCTATAACAAGGTCTTCGGCTACTATATCGAGGTGTCCAACTCCTTTAAGGACCAGGTCCCCGACACCTATATCAGAAAACAGACCCTGGTCAACGGCGAGCGCTATATCACCCAGGAGCTGAAGAACCTGGAGAGCGATATCCTCACCGCCAATGACCGGGTCTCCGCCCTGGAATACCAGCTGTTCACCGACCTGCGCACGGAGCTTGCCGGTCAGGTGTCCCGGATCCAGGCCAGCGCCTCAGCGGTGGCGGAGCTGGACAGCCTCTGCTCCCTGGCGTCCGTGGCCGTCAGCAACGGCTACTGCCGCCCCACGGTGGACGACTCCGGCGTCCTGGAGATCCGGGACGGCCGCCACCCGGTGGTGGAGAAAATGCGCCCGGACGCCCTGTTCGTCCCCAATGACACCTACATGGGCGAAAAAGAGGGCCGGGCCGCCATCATCACCGGCCCCAACATGGCCGGTAAATCCACCTATATGCGCCAGGTGGCCCTCATCGTGCTCCTGGCCCAGATCGGCTCTTTCGTCCCGGCCAAAAGCGCCCACCTGGGCGTGGTGGACCGCATCTTTACCCGCATCGGCGCGTCGGACGACCTCTCCGCCGGCCAGTCCACCTTCATGGTGGAGATGACCGAGGTCAGCGACATCCTCCGCGCCGCCACGAAAAACAGTCTGCTGATCCTGGATGAGATCGGCCGGGGCACCAGCACCTTTGACGGCATGAGCATCGCCCGGGCGGTGCTGGAATACTGCGCCGACCCCAAGAAGCTGGGGGCCAAGACCCTGTTTGCCACCCATTATCACGAGCTGACGGATATGGAGCATAGCCTGCCCGGCGTGAAGAATTACAATATCGCCGTCCGGGCCCGGGGGGAGGAGATCATCTTCCTGCGCAAGATCGTCCCCGGCGGCGCCGACCGCAGCTACGGCATTGAGGTGGCCCGCCTGGCGGGCCTGCCGGAGGGGGTCATCACCCGGGCCAAGACCATACTCCGGGAACTGGAGACCGAGGCCGGCAAGCCCGCAGCCCCCACCCAGGCGGAGGACGACCAGGTATCCCTGGCCAACCTGGCCGAGGACGAGGTGCTGGACCGTCTCCGCCGGGAGCAGGTGGATACCCTCTCCCCCATCGAGGCCCTGAACCTCCTCTACGAGCTGAAGCAGAAGCTGCAGTGACAGCATTCTTACAACCCGTCATTACGAACCGGTGACCGACGTCACCGGTGTGGCGATCCGTAATACCCCTGCGCCCGCCTATGCCTCCGGCGGCTCCCTTTCTTTCTGCGGCGAAAGAAAGGGAGGAAAGAACGCCGTCAAAACCAAGGTTTTGAAATCCTTCCCGCGGCTGAGGCGCCGTTCAAGTCGGCCCTTTCTGCCACGCGAATTGGAATAGGCAAATTTCGCGTCTTGATTTCGTATTGTCTCTGCGTCTATTGCCGCGACGCGCTCCGCGCTTGTGCTGGCTTGGCCTGGCAGGGGTAAAGCCAGCGTCTACCGTGGGCATCGCCCCATACAAGCTGTTTTGTAGGGCGGGACCCATGTGTCCCGCCGCACACCGCGCATCCTGTGAAAAAGCACTGTCATTGCGAACCGGTGACCGACGTCACCGGTGTGGCAATCTGTTTTCTCCCCGCATTTATTCTTTCCCGAAAGGAGTTCCCCCCATGGACAACCGCGTCATCTGCGTCGTTGGCCCCACCGCCACCGGCAAAACCAAAATGGGCGTGGCCCTGGCAAAGCGCTTCGGCGGCGAGGTGGTGTCCGTGGACTCCATGCAGATCTACCGGGGCATGACCATCGGCACCGCCGCCCCCACGGCGGAGGAAATGGAGGGCATCCCCCATCACATGGTGGCCGTGGCCGACCCTGCCGAGAGCTGGTCCGTGGCCCGGTTTACCCAGCAAGCCGACGGCTGCATCCAGGACATTCTCCGCCGGGGGAAGCGCCCTGTCTTGGTGGGCGGCACGGGCCTTTACCTGGATTCCATCCTCTCCGGCCGGACCTTTGCCGCCGGACACAGCGGCGGTGAAGTGCGAAAGGCCCTCCAGGCGGAGCTGGCCCAGGGCGGCATCGAGCCCCTTTACCGCCAGCTGCAGGAGATCGACCCCGCAGCCGCCGCCCGGCTGCATCTGAGCGATGAAAAACGCATCCTCCGGGCCCTGGAGGTCTGGCGGGAGACCGGCGAGACCATCACCGCCCACGATGCCTGCACCCGCCTCCAGCCCCCCAAGTACCGGGCCTACACCATCGGCCTGACCTTCCGGGACCGGGCGGACCTCTATGACCGCATCGACCGCCGGGTGGATGCCATGGTGGAGCGGGGCCTCCTGCAGGAGGTGGAAGCGCTCCTTAAAAGTGGCCTGCCCGAGAGCGCCACGGCCCTCCAGGCCATCGGCTATAAGCAGTTTTTGTCCGTCTACCGGGGCGATGCCGCGGCCCGGGACGCCGTGGCGGAGGTGAAGCTCCGCTCCCGGCAGTACGCCAAGCGCCAGCTCACCTGGCTGCGCCGGAAGGAGGACATCCACTGGATCCTCTGGGAGAAAACCCCCGATTTCCCGGCGGGCCTCCAAAATGCGACAGAATATCTCCTCGCCCAGGGCTTAGGATAGACCCGGGCGGACAAGCATAAAAAATTCATCGTCCGCACCAATACATAGAAAAAGGAGCAGACGATATGCAAAAGGCAAATTTACAGGACATTTTTCTCACCAAGGTGCGCAAGCAGGCCGTTTCCGTAACGGTATTTCTGATGAACGGCTTCCAGCTGCGGGGCGTTATCACCGGCTTCGACAGCTTTTCCCTGGTGCTGGACAGCGACGGCCGCCAGCAGTTCATCTATAAGCACGCCGTATCCACCATTGTACCCCTGCGCCCCATCTCCCTGCGAGAGGAGGACGGGGACGACTGACAGCGAGACTGTCGATAAGGAGCAGCCATGAGATCTACCCCCATTTTCAGAATATTGTCTGCCGCGGTGCTGGCCGCCGTGGTGGTGCTGCTGGGCGTGCAGGCGTACCGGTATTTCCACCGGCCTCTGTCCGTGTCTGCGGCCTATACCAGCCAGGTGTCGGATTCCATCTCCGCTACCGGCTGGGTCATCCGGCAGGAGACGGCCCTGCCGGAGGTCTCCGGCACGCTGCTGCGCCAGGTGCAGGAGGGCGAAAAGGTCCACGCAGGCCAGACCGTGGCCGTGTCCTACGCCAGCAAGAGCGCCCTGGAGACCGTGAAGGAGCTGGAGGACGCGGAGCTGAAGCTGCAGCAGCTGCAGTTTGCCCGCAGCTCCTTTTTGGACAGCGACGCCGCCCTGAAGGTGGACAGCGATGTGTCTGACAGTATTTTGGGGCTCCGTGCTGCCGTAGTCGGGGGGGATTACTCCGTGGCCGCCGAGGATATGGCCGGGGTAAAGACCGCCGTGCTGAAGCGCAGCTACAGCTATGAATCCCTGGATCAGATCGACGCGGAAATCGAGAGCACCCGCTCCTCCATTTCCGCGCTTCAGGACCGGCTCTCCGGCGCGACGGCGGTGCAGACCGCCGCTGCAGGCTATTTCAGCGGCTCCACCGACGGCTGCGAGGGGACGCTGACCCCGGCGTTTCTGGAGGGGGTCACCCCCTCTCAGCTGAATGCCCTCTCCGCCTCTGCCGCTGTGAAGAGCGCGGGCAAGATCATCACCAGCAGCACCTGGTACTATGCCGCCGCCCTGCCGGCGGCGGAGACCGAGGGGCTGGCGGTGGGCCAGGAGGTCACCCTGCGCCTGAGCAAGGGCCTCAAGCAGGACGCCCCGGCCTATGTCCAGTCCATCAGCGATCCGGAGGACGGCCAGGTGGCCGTGGTGCTCGCCTGTAACCGCTATATCTCCCAGGTGACGCTCCTGCGCCGCCAGCAGGCGGAGATCATCCTCCGGGAATACAGCGGCATCCGGATCCCCACCGCCGCCCTGCGCATGGATGAATCCGGGCAGATGGGCGTTTACTGTCAGATCGGCGCCTATGTGTACTTAAAGCCCGTGGACCTCATCTATAAGGGTGACGGCTTCTGCCTGGTGGAGCGGGCCGAGGGCACATCGGGGGAGCGGGCCCTGCGGCAGGGGGATCTGGTGATCTCCACAGCCCGGCAGCTCACGGACGGCATGATCCTGCCGGACACCTGATCCGTGCGCAAATAAAGAGAAAGCAGGGCGGCGCGGCCGCCTGGGATAATAAATTTTCTGCCGGAGGATCCCCCGGAGGGGACCTTCCACAGCTGAATAAAGGAGGAGTTTCCATGTCCATTTCCGAAAATATTGCCGTCATCCGTCGTCAGATCGACGCCGCTGCCGCCAGGACCGGCCGCACCGGAGCGGATATAACCCTGGTGGGCGCCAGCAAGATGAATGACGCCGCCGCCTGCCGGGAGGCCGTTGCCGCCGGCATCGACGTGCTGGGGGAGAACCGGGTCCAGGAGATGACCCAAAAGCTCTCGGAAAACGCCTATGACGGCGTGCCCCTGCACTTCATCGGCCATCTCCAGCGCAACAAGGTCAAGCAGGTGGTGGGCAAGGCGGTGCTGATCCAGTCCGTGGGCTCCACGGCCCTGCTGGACGAGATCGAAAAGACCGCCGAAAAGCTGTCTATCGTCCAGGACATTTTGCTGGAGGTAAATATCGGCGGCGAGGAGGCCAAGAGCGGCTTTGCTCCCGATGCGCTGCATGAGGCGGCCCGCTACGCCAAGACCCTTCCCCATGTGCGGGTGCTGGGCCTCATGACCATTCCGCCCGTGGAGACGGAGCCCCACGGGAATGTGCCCTTTTTTGCCCGGATGCAGGCACTTTATGTTGACATAAATCAAAATATATACGATAATAAGTTAAAGTATCTTTCCATGGGCATGAGCGGGGATTATGCCGAGGCCATTGAGGCCGGCAGCAATATGGTCCGTGTGGGAACGGCCATTTTCGGCGCCAGAAATTACAGCAAGTAAATGCGGGAGGTTATATAGGCATGAGTTTGATGGACGAGTTCAAGAAGATCATTCACCCTTACGATGACGAGGATTATGATTACGAGGAGGAGCAGCAGTTCCCCACCCAGCGGCCCGGTAAGGACTCTTATTTCGAGGACCGGAAGGAGGACCGCCGGGGCAGTGACGAGCGCCGCAACAAGGTGGTGAACATCCACGCCACCACCCAGCTGAAGGTGGTGCTGGTGAAGCCTGAGCGCTTTGAGAACGCCTCCGAGATCGCGGATCATCTGCGGGAAAAGCGCACGGTGGTGCTGAATCTGGAGTCCACCAATAAGGATATTGCCCGCCGCCTTATTGACTTCCTTTCCGGCGTGGCCTACGCCGGGGACGGCAAGATCAAGAAGGTCTCTGCCAACACCTACATCATCACGCCCTACTCCGTGGACCTCATGGGCGACCTCATCGACGAGCTGGAGAGCAGCGGCCTGTACCTGTAAGGGCCGGATAGACAGATAGTACAGTATGGAGGGATTCATCAATGTTCACACCACAGGAAGTTTCCGAGAAAACATTCCCCAAATCCTCGTCCTTTTCCAGCGGGTATGATTTGGCCGCTGTGGATGAGTTTTTGGACGCACTGACCGAAGATTATACCGCCCTGTATAAGGAAAACGCGGCCCTGAAGACCAAGCTGAAGATCCTGGCGGAGAAGGTGGAGGAATACCGCGCCACCGAGGATACCATGCGCTCCATGCTGCTGGCCGCCCAGAAGATGGCCGCCTCCATGACCGAGGAGGCCAAGGAAAAGAGCGAAAAGACCCTAGCGGACGCCCGCCAGGAGAGCGAGAAGCTCCTGACTGACGCGCGAAACGCCGCCGACCAGCTGAACCGGGACCTGGCCCGCAAGACGGACGCAGCCCGGCAGAAGCTGAATGATGCCGAAACGGCCATGAAGGATTTCATCGCCAAGAGCCTGGCCATGTGCCTGACCCAGGTGGACTACCTGGAAAAGCTGCCCCATAGCGAGCTGCCCGCGGCGGAGGCCCCTGTCCAGGAAGCCCCCGCCCAGGAGCCGGCGGCAGAGACCGCCCCGGCCGCAGAGCAGCCCGCCCAGACCGAAGCGCCCCAGGAGGCTGCCCCGGCGGACCCCCCCGTCCAGGAGCCGGCCCCCGGCCAGGATACCGTCCAGCCGATGGAAAAGGACATTCTGGCAGCCTACGACGAGAACAAGCCCGCCCAGCCGCTGCCGGCAGACACGGATTTCCGTTCCGAGTTCAAGCTGGATCTGGACGAGCTGAAGTTCGGCCGCAACTACGAGCCCGATAAATAAACAGGAAACCAGGCCATGGAGAGGCTCGCAGCGCAAGCCTCTCCATGGCTCGTTCCGCTTTCATGCCCGGGCTTGCACAAATTATCTTACCCCCGCAGGGGGAGGGCTGCCCGCAGCCCGCCGCCTGCTGCGCCCCGCACCCACGGCAGGATACATGGCTCCTGCTCTACAAAATGCCCTGTAGGGCGGCACCCATGTGTGCCGCCGCACCGGGCGGACAGAGTCGTCCGCCCCTACAAACCCATTTCGTAGGAGCCGATGTCTACATCGGCCCGTTTGCAGGCACTTTTTGTTTTTTGCCAGTAGGGGCCGGCGTCCCGACGGCCCGACTGGACTTGCACCGCACTTCTTGTAAAAACCGTGTCATTGCGAGCCAGTGACCGCCGTCACTGGTGTGGCAATCCGTGATCCCCCACCCCGCCGCACCCCCATCACAACCAAAAGGAGACCGTCTATGGACAGACCCATCATTGCCCTGCTGTATGACTTTGATAAGACCCTCTGCACCACCGATATGGAGGACTATACCTTCATCCCCGCCCTGGGCTACCAGCCCGCCGAGTTCTGGAAAAAGGCCAACACCTTCGGCTTCACCAACCGTATGGACGGCCTGCTGGCCTATATGTATACCATGATCGAGGAGTGCCGCCGGCAGAATATCCGCCTGGACCGGGACTTCCTGGTGCGCTGCGGCCACGGCATAGAGCTGTTCCCCGGGGTAAAGGACTGGTTCGGCCGCATCAACACCTTTGGTCAGAGCCTGGGGGTGGATGTGGAGCACTATGTCATCTCCTCCGGCCTGCGGGAGATCATCGAGGGCAGCGGCATCAGCCACGAGTTCAAGGAGATCTACGCCTGCGAGTTCTTCTATAATGAGGAGGGCCTGGCCTCCTGGCCCAAGCTGGATGTCAACTTCACCAACAAGACCCAGTTCGTCTACCGCATCAATAAGGGCGTGCTGGACGTGTCCGATGACCGTACCCTCAACGCCTCCATGCCCGATGACAGCAAGCGCATCCCCTTCACCAACATGATCTACATCGGTGACGGCCTGTCCGATGTCCCCTGCATGAAGATGATGCGCTCCTACGGCGGCGAGGCCATCGCCGTGTACCAGGAGGAGAACCGCCAGGGCGTGGAGGACCTGCTGAGCAAGGGCCGGGTGGATTTCATCTTCCCTGCGGACTACCGGGCAGGCACGGCCCTGGAGAGCACCGTGCAGAATATCATCCGCAAAATGGCCATCGTGGATGCTCTCACGGAGGAGAACGCCCATCAGCTCCGTCAGATCGGCCGGGGCGACCTGCCCTACCAGGCCAGCCTGTTTGAATAACAAAAAAGTGTGCGGCGGGTCCCAAAACCCGCCGCCCGATAATCACCGCACCCCATGTAATGTGTCATTGTGAGCCGGTGCGCACACCGGTTGTGGCGATCCGTAATCCTCCTGTACCGCACCCTATCCAACGAAAAGCGTCCGAGACCAGATGGCCTCGGACGCTTTTTCTGTTCAAACGGTGTGCAAATTTTTACAGGTAATTCAGCGGATCCACGGCGGTGCCGTTGACGTACACGCCGAAGTGGCAGTGGCTGCCGGTGCTGATGCCGGTGGAGCCCATGTAGGCGATGAGCTGGCCCTTGTACACATGCTCGCCGGAGTCCACCAGCAGGCTGCTGCAGTGAGCGTACAGGGTCACCATACCGTTGCCGTGGTCGACGCGGATCCGGTAGCCGTAGCCGCCGTCCCACCCGGAGGCGATGACGGTGCCGCCGTCGGCGGCGTAGATAGGCGTGCCGTACCCGGCGGCAATGTCCAGGGCGCCGTGGTTGGAGGAGGCTCCGGCCACGCCGATGTCACGGTAGCCGAAGTAGGAGGTGATGATGCCGCTGCAGGGCCAGCGCAGGCTGCCCGTAGCCGCCCAGGAGGGTCGCTCCTTGGTGCCCCGTGCCTGCAGCTCCGCGATGGGCTGGCTCAGGGTTACCGCCGCCACCACATCCCGGTTCACCTCGGCGCCGTTGATGTAGGTGACGTTGGCGGTAACGTCCTCCTTGCCGTATACGCCGGGCTCCAGCACCTCGTAGTCGCCTTCATAGATGGACGGGTCGTCCTGGTATTCCACGCTGTAGGCCACGTCCTGCAGGTAGTTCTGCCGCTCCACGTCCACCACCGTCAGGTAGGGCACGGCGTTGCTGATGGTCAGCGTATCGCCGGCGTGGATCAGGTCGGACTGATAGCCGGGGTTCAGGCTCAGGAGCCGCTCCACACTCATCTCGTGCTCCAGGGCGATGTCAAAGAACGTGTCCCCGGCCTGCACGGTGTAGGTCACGGCGCCTTCCTTGGTGGCGTTGAGCTTTTCGGCGATGTAGCCCAGATTCATCATCAGGTCGGCCGACACATACTCCTGGCGGATGTCCACATCCTCCACGAAGTAGCACTCCACGGTCTGGTCAGTGATGTAGCCGGTTTTCAGCTGCTCCAGCAGTTCCTCCATGGCGCCCTCGTATTCCGTGGCCGCCACAGGCTCGTCATCCACATACAGCACATAGCCGTAGGCCACCTCCCCCAGCTGGCGGGAGAGCTTTGCCTCAAACTCCTGCTTGGTCTGGATGGTGCTGCGGGGCACAATGCGGGTCTTGCGGGTCAGCAGGGAGGTGTCCACGGTATAGGTGTCGTAGCCCAGGGTCTGGCAGGTGATGTCCTCGATGTCCGCCGCCGCCTGGCGCACGGTCCGGCCGGAGGCCACGGTGCCCAGGTTCATGCCGTCGTAGCTCACGGTCACGCCGATGGTGTACAGGCTCAATGTCACGGCAATGGCGGCCACGGCCACGGCGGAGCCCAAAAACCAGGCCGGATGCAGCTTGATCCGCTCAAACAGCGCCCGCCGGCGGCTGCCGGACCGGATGCTGAAGCGGCGAATGCGGTACAGCCGCTCCCTCAGTCGGCTGGTGAACCGGGGAATATTGCCCCAAATGAAAAGCATGGCCTGGGCCAGCTTATGGTCCGACTCCGGAAAGCGTCGGGCTCTCCGTTCCCGCACCATAAAGCGCAGGGCCTGCCGCAGCTGTTCCCACTTCCGCCGCAGCAGCTGGGCCGTCCGGCGGGTCAGTCCCTGCAGGTCGGTGTAGCGCTGCAGCAGATCCGGGTGTTCGCCCAGATACCATATTATTTTTTTCGGCTCATCCAGGAGCCGTTTCAGATCGTTCATATAAAAACCCATCCTAAAGGTTACAAAATAGTTACAAAATAACTATACCGCATTTTATGCCCCGCGTCAAGGCAAAAAGACCGGAAGATCCGCCTTTTTTTGCGGTAAAAGTAAAAAATACCCGTTTACAATCCGTATAAAATACTGTATAATTTACTTCTTGTATAAGAAAAGGAGAGGAAGGGACCACCCAATGGCAACTGATTTTTCCCGGACCTTGAGCCTGCTGCGGCAGGAGCGGGGCATATCCCAGCGCAAGGCGGCCTCACAGCTGGGCATATCCCAGGCGCTGCTGAGCCATTATGAAAACGGCATCCGTGAGCCGGGCCTTGCGTTTGTGGTGAAGGCGTGTGACTATTACCATGTGTCGGCGGACTATCTCTTGGGCCGCACATTGAGCCGGGACGGCGCCATCATCGTGGCGGACGACCTGTATGATTCCACGGATGAAAAGGGCAATCTCCGGGGCAGCATCATGGCCACCCTGCAGAAGAAGCTGGTGGTGAACACCACCAACGTGCTCTTTGACCTGCTGGGCAAAACGGGCAACCGCGGGGCCATCACCGCCGCGGGGGACTATCTCAGCGGGGGGCTTTACCTGCTGCTGCGGCACCTGTACCGCCGGGGAAAGGGCAATGAGGAGCTGTTCGGCGTGGACGCCGACGCCTTTGATGCCGGCGCGGTGGAGGCGGATATGGCCGCCAGCCGCATGCGCTATCAGCTGGCCCTGCATGGGGCGGACAGCCAGTGCCCTGCCATGACGGCGGAGTCCCTCACAGCCTATCCGGGCCTGGGGCAGAGCGTGGCCCAGGTGGTGCATAACACCGACGAGCGCTGCAAAAAGCTGCCGGAGTAAACAGGAAAATCGTAGGGGCCGATGCCCACATCGGCCCGCCCGATAACGCACCGCACTCCCGGCAGGGCACATGGGCCCTGCCCTACAAAAATGTGCGGTTGTAGGGCGGGACCCATGTGTCCCGCCGTCCGTCATACCTCTTGCAAAAGTGTCATTGC
Source organism: uncultured Oscillibacter sp. (assembly GCA_945868085.1). Lineage (GTDB taxonomy): Bacteria > Bacillota > Clostridia > Oscillospirales > Oscillospiraceae > Vescimonas. The sequence continues at coordinate 12,217 of CAMBKF010000024.1, read as the reverse complement.
GAGCCAGTGACCGATGTCACTGGCGTGGCAATCCGCGTCCCTACGCATATTTTGAGGGCTGGTGCCACCGGGCCGATGTGGGCATCGGCCCCTACGGAGTGTTTAACGATAGATGCGTGTCGGGGTCGGCCTCCCGGGCGCCCCGAAGCCGGGCCTGCACCGCACCTCATGCAAAAAACCATGTCATTGCGAAGCCAGTGCGCACACTGGCTGTGGCAATCCGTAATACCAAAAACAAATCCCCATCATCGGAGGTCAAAGTATATGTACGATCAATCCCATATCCGCAACTTTTCCATCATTGCCCACATCGACCACGGCAAATCTACCCTGGCGGACCGTCTGCTGGAGCTGTGCGACGCCGTGCCCGAGCGGGAGATGGAGAACCAGCTCCTGGACAACATGGATCTGGAGCGCGAGCGGGGCATCACCATCAAATCCCGGGCCGTCCACCTTTATTATAAGGCGAAAAACGGTGAGACCTACGCCCTGAACCTCATCGATACCCCGGGCCATGTGGACTTCAACTACGAGGTCTCCCGCTCCCTGGCCGCCTGCGAGGGCGCCGTGCTGGTGGTGGACGCCACCCAGGGCGTGGAGGCCCAGACCCTGGCCAACACCTACCTGGCCCTGGACCACGATCTGGAGATCCTCCCGGTGTTCAACAAGATCGACCTCCCCGCCGCCGATCCCCTGAAGGCCAAGCAGGAGGTGGAGGACATCATCGGCCTGCCCGCCCTGGATGCACCGGAAATTTCCGCCAAAAACGGCGTGAATATCGACGCTGTCCTGGAGGACATCGTGGCAAACGTCCCCGCCCCCAGCGGCGACCCCAACGCCCCCCTCCAGGCCCTGGTGTTTGACAGCCAGTATGACCCCTATGTAGGCGTGGTGGTGTACTTCCGTATCCGCCAGGGCACCTTGCGCAAGGGCCAGACCATCCGCCTCATGGCCACCGGGGCCGAGTATACCATCCTGGAGTGCGGCTACTTAAAGCCCCTGGGCAATGAGCCCACGGATGCCCTCCAGGCCGGCGAGGTGGGCTATTTCACCGCCTCCATCAAGACCGTGAAGGACACCCAGGTGGGCGACACCGTCACCGATGCCGCCAATCCCGCCGCCGAGCCTCTGCCCGGCTACCGGCCCGCCCAGTCCATGGTCTACTGCGGCATCTACACCGAGGATGGCAGCAAATATCCCGACCTCCGGGACGCCCTGGAAAAGCTCCAGCTCAACGATGCATCCCTGACCTTTGAGCCGGAGAGCTCCGTGGCCCTGGGCTTCGGCTTCCGCTGCGGCTTTTTGGGGATGCTGCACATGGAGATCATCCAGGAGCGGCTGGAGCGGGAGTTCAATCTGGACCTGGTCACCACCCTCCCCTCCGTCATTTACCATGTGTATAAGACCGACGGCACCCTGGTCAAGGTAGATAACCCCCACAATTATCCCGATCCCGCCGTCATAGAGCATGCCGAGGAGCCCTATGTGAAGGTCTCCATCATCGCCCCCAACGAGTATGTGGGCAATATCATGCCCATGTGCCAGGACCGCCGGGGTGAGTTCAAGGACATGCAGTACCTGGACACCCACCTGGTGGAGCTGCACTATCAGATGCCCCTGAACGAGATCATCTACGACTTCTTCGATACCCTCAAGGCCAATACCAAGGGCTACGCCAGCCTGGACTATGAGCTCTCCGGCTACCGGCCCAGCGACCTGGTGAAGGTGGACCTGCTCTTAAACGGCGACGGCGTGGACGCCCTCAGCTTCATCGCCCATAAGGATAAGGCCTATCCCCGGGCCCGCCGCCTGTGCGAAAAGCTGAAGGACAATATCCCCCGCCAGCTCTTTGAGGTGCCCATCCAGGCGGCCATCGGCGGGCGCATCATCGCCCGGGAGACCGTAAAGGCCATGCGCAAGGACGTCCTGGCCAAGTGCTACGGCGGCGACATCACCCGCAAGAAGAAGCTGCTGGAGAAGCAGAAAGAGGGAAAGAAAAAGATGCGCAACCTGGGAACTGTCCAGGTGCCCACAGAAGCCTTCATGGCCGTGCTGAAGCTGGACAGCGACTGATCTTTTTTCCTTCCGGCGCGCGGCAGCGCGCACAAAAAATACAATTTAAATTAAATTTTATGGTCGGAAACTCCCACGGCGTTTTCCACGATGACCCATGAGAAGGTGTAGCGTTTGAATTTTTCCTCTGTAACGTTCCTGTTTTTCCTGTTCCCGGCCTCGGTGGCGGGCTATGCCCTGACGAATCTCCTGTTCCGCCGCAGCATCACCGCGCAGAACATATTCCTGTGCCTCATGTCCCTGGTGTTTTACCGGATGGCGGGCTGGCAGGCGCTGCTGGTGGTCCTGGGGCTCACCTTCGGGAACTACCTGGTGGGCTACATCGCCCGGATGACCCGGCGAACCTTTGCCTATGTGGGCATCGCGCTGGATGTGCTGGTGCTGGCGGTGTTCAAATATCCCCAGGCCATCGCCGCGGCCCTGGGGAGCGCCGAACCCATTACGGCCCTGTATCCCCTGGGCATCTCCTTCATCATTTTCCACTGCATCTCCTACCTGGCCGACCTGTTCCGGGAGGACTGCCGCCCCACAAAGAGCGAGGCCCACGAGTTTCTGCTGGTGGCCACCTACCTGCTGTTCTTCCCCAAGATCGCCCAGGGGCCCCATCGTCCGCTACGCGGACATGCGCCGGTCGCTGGAGGAGCGGACCTTCACCCTGGACCAGGTGTGCGCCGGGTGTGAGCGTATTTTGATCGGCCTTGCCAAAAAGGTCCTGCTGGCCGACCAACTGGGCACGCTCCTGGGCACCATGCCCCAGCAGGGACATATGGACGCGGCCACGGCCTGGTTGGGCGTCGCCGTCTATGGTTTCCAGCTGTATTTTGACTTTTCCGGCTATTCGGATATGGCCATCGGCCTGTCGAAAATATTCGGCTTCCACTTTCGGGAGAACTTCAACTTCCCCTACCTGAGCAAGTCCGTCACGGAGTTCTGGAAAAGGTGGCATATCTCCCTGGGCAGCTGGTTTCGGGAATATGTGTATATCCCCCTGGGCGGCAGCCGCCGGGGGAGCGTGTATCTGAACCTGTTTATCGTGTTTCTGCTCACGGGCATGTAGCACGGAAACACGAAAATTTACATCTGCTGGGGCCTGGCCTACGGCGTTCTGTGCGTCATCGAGCGTACGCCCTGGTTCAAGCGCCTGCAGCGCCGCAGGTGGTTCCCCGCCGTGGGCTGGGCGTATACCACGTTGGTGGTGTTCATCGGCTGGCTGTGCTTCCGCCTGCCCAATGTGAGCAGCTTCCTGCTGTATCTGAAAAACATGCTGGGCCTGGGCATCGGGGACCTGACCTTCACCTGGCGGTATTTCCTCACGGCAAAGACCGTGACGCTGCTGCTCATCTCCGTTTTGGGCATCCTCCTGTGCAGCCGGGAAAAGGTCCGGGCGCTGTATGGCCGGGCCATGGAGCGCCCCCTGTGGGTGGGGATCAAATATGTGGTGCTGCTGGCGCTGTTTGCCCTGAGCTATACGGCCATCCTCTCCAACGGCTACACGCCGTTCCTGTATTTCCAGTATTAAGGAGGAAACCGCATGAAAAAAGTAAATGTGTTTTTCCTCGTCCTGTTTGCCGCCTGCCTGGCCATCCCCCTGGTGTGCTTCAACTTTGAGAAGGATTCCGTCTCGGAGATCGACAACAAGGTCCTGGCGGAGCTGGACGCCGACCAGGGCATCACCCTGGAGGATCTGACGGATTACATCAACGACCGCATCGGCCTGCGGGATGAGGCCCTGAATGCCTACCAGGTCCTCAATGACCGCCTGTTTTACGAAATGGAGCACCCCACCTATTGCTACGGCCAGGACGGCTATGTGTTCCTGAAGCTGGAGGAGAACACGGTGGATGAGGAGTTCATCGCCGCCTTCTGCGAGTATCTGAGCCGCATGCAGACCTACTGCCGGGAGCGGGGCGTGCCGTTCATCTATTGCGTGACGCCCTCGAAATCCACCGTGTATTCCCAGTACCTGCCGGAGGGCTATATTTACGATAATCAGTTTCTGGCCTGCCTGTATGAAAACCTGGACCGCTGCGGCATAAACTATGTGGATAACGCCGCCTACCTGACGGAGGTGGCCGCCCGGGAGCAGATCTTCAACAAGCAGTACGACGCCGGCCACTGGAACGACCTGGGGGAGTTCTACGGGATGAACCACATCCTGGAGGAGGTGCGCAAGTACTTCCCGTCCGTGCAGCTGCTGGAGCTGTCGGATTACGACATAGAGCAGGTGGAGCAGACTACCCTGCCCGTTTCGCAGTTTGCCATCTCCGAGGAGGTGCCCTCCTTCCGCTATGTGAATGAGGACAAGCTGACCGATCTGACGGACGCGTTCGGCGACATCCGCCTTTCCCGGTACCACACTTTTTCCGTGACCCAGACGGACCGGGAAGATGCAGCGCTTCCCACGGTGCTGTTTTTCCACGGCTCCTATTTTAACCGCAACATCGGGCTGTTCAATTTCGCCTTTGGCCAGGACTGCTCCGTGCATAACTATCTGAATGTCCTGGACCTGGATTATTACTTCAACATCTTCCAGCCGGACTGCGTGATCTTTGAGTCGGCGGAGTATGCCACCAATTCGTACTATTTTGACCTGTACGAAATGGATGAAAAGACTCTGAATGCGCCCCTGGAGAGCTGCGACCTGTCCCTGGCCGATACGGTGACCATAGTGGACGGCGCGGCGGAGGAGCTGCCGGACCTATACTACGAGCAAGGCGACGGCAGCCGCCTGGTCAATATGACGGCCAGCCTGGAGGAGGGATACAGCTTCGGCTATTATGTCAGCGGGGGCTATACCTATGATGTGGAGATCATAGCGGATGTCGTCTCCCTCACGGCGGATGTGCAGAACTCGGACCTGCGGAACGGCACCCTGTATCTTTTTACATAAAAAAGGCCCACGTCCATGGGGGAAACTGGACAGAGGGCGAAAACGGTAGTATAATGTTTGCAAAGCACCTTGCAAAGTGAGAGGAGAACGGAAATGAAACGCGAAGTATTGCTGCTGGGCGACCCGGCCCTGTACGAGGTCAGTACCGCCGTCACCCGGGAGGAGCTGGAGAAGCTGCGCCCGGATATCGAGGATATGTTTGAATGCCTGCAGGACGCCGGCTTTGGCCACGGCATCTCGGCCCCGCAGATCGGCATTAAAAAGCGGCTGATTTGCCTGGATCTGGACGGCGTGCGCCGGGTCATCGTGAACCCCACGTTGGAGCTGGTGGGCAGCGAGACCATGGAGCTCATGGACGACTGCCTGTGCTTCCCGGGCCTTTTGGTGAAGGTGCGGCGCAACCGCCGCTGCATCGTCCGCTATCGGGATGAAAACTGGCAGGTGCAGGAGCTTGCCTGTGAGGATTATCTCTCCGAGCTGATCCAGCACGAGTACGACCACCTCAATGGCATCCTGGCCACCATGCGCGCCGTGGACGGCAAGGCCTTCGTGATGAAAAAGCCCGCCGGGATTTCGCGCTGAATCAATACAGATAAAAATAAGGGGACGCCCCCTGATGTAGTTTTTATCCTACATCAGGGGGCGTTGTTGTGTTAAAATGAGGAAGAAATGGTATCCGGCGGGGAAATAAGGAAACAGTTGGAGCAGATGACAATCGAAAATAGACTCCCGAAAAATATGCCTCAGGCGAAAGACGGGCATGGAAGAGAAATATCAAAACAAATCAGTGCTCAGATACTTTAGACCGCTATCATTCAGAGTCAATACAATATTATTGCCTTTCTCAATGCCACGCAGCAGCTGAACAGCTGCGCAGACATTTGCGCCCGCAGAAATGCCGACAAAAGTGCCCTCCAACCGAGCAAGATCACGGGCCATTTGACAGGCATCCTCACTGGTCACCTGTACGCACCCGTCAATGTTCTTCCGATTGATCTTCGGGAGATCCATCGCATAGCCGCAGCCTTGAATTTTATGTGCGCCGTTGTTTACCAGCGGATGACCGGCATATACCGCAGCGGTGTCCGGTTCGGCTACATAGCAGCGAATAGATGGCTTGTGAGCTTTCAGTGCCTCGGCACAACCTTCAAAAGTGCCGCCGCTGCCGACAAAATCCACAAAGCAGTCGATGTTTCCGTCTGCCTGTTCCCACATTTCTTCTCCGGTGTGCAGCAGGTGAGCACGATAGGAACTGTCCAGCTTAAACTGATCCGCACGGAAAGCGTTGCGTTCACGTGTTAACCGCAGCGTTTCTTCCTCCACCAACTCCAAATCTTTGCCGGAAACTTCGCCTTTCACAGAACCGGGACACTGCGGTACCAACACTACCTCGGTACCCAGCGCCCGCATCATACGAGCCCGTTCCATAGAGTTTCCTTCGGACATCACAGCAATAAAGGGATGTCCCTTGGCCCTACAGACCAGAGAAAGACCTGTGCCGGTGTTACCGCTGGTCAATTCAATTACCGTCTGGCCTGGCTTCAGCTCACCGCTGGCCTCGGCTTCTTCGATTATTTGTAGGGCAGGCCGATCCTTTTTGCTGTATCCGGGGTTTAGATATTCCAGCTTGGCATAGATATTGCCCTCTACGCCGTAGTATTCTGCGATACGCCGGAGATGCAGCAGCGGTGTTTCACCGATGGCCTCATAGATATTTTCAAGCAGTTTTTTCACAAGTGCCACGCTCCTCTTGCAAAATATGATAAACGATAGTATACTATACTTACCGTTTTGTATAGTTTACGACTGTTAAATATATTTGTCAATGGTAAAGTGAGAAAAGCAATGGAAATATCAAAAATCATTGGGGAAAATCTAAATCGCCTCCGGCTGGAGCATAATTTGAGCCTGGGAAAGCTGGCGGAGTTGACCGGCATCAGCAAGGTGATGCTGGCGCAGATTGAAAAGGGCGAGGCTAACCCGTCTATCAACACGGTTTGGAAGATAGCTGCGGGACTGAGGGTATCTTATACCGCTTTGCTTGAGCAGCATATGCCAGGTGGCGTAACTGTACGGAGAAAAGACATTGAGCCGCAGTTTGTTGAGGGCGGCGGGCAGCTGCTGTGTTACTTTCAGAGCTCCAATACCCGAAATTTTGAATTGTTTGAAATGGAACTGGAATCCGGCTGTCACTACGATTCTCCCGGACATGGGGAACGGACGGAGGAGTATTTGGTGGTGGAAAGCGGCGAATTAGAGCTGTCCATCGGTGTAGAGCAGCACCGACTGTTTGCAGGAGATGCCATTCGGTTTCCGGCATCCGGCCAACACATTTACCGTAGTGCAGGTGCTGCACCGTTGCGGATGATGGTCATTAACTACTATGGTTAACAAACACAATATGAATAGGAGCCTTCTGTAATAGCGGGAGGCTGCCGGCAAAAAACCCGACAGGAATGGAACCTGTCGGGTTTTGCAACTATAGAGGAAGAGAGATCAATACTCCTTAGCCTGCTCTTCACCGGTGAGCACACGCAGGGCGGCCTGAGCCAGCGCCAGCAGTTCATCCTCGCCGGGATACACGGTGACGGGGGCGATCCAGCCCACCATCTCCTTCAGAGCGTCGGTGGTCTCCTTGCCGTAGGCGATGCCGCCGGTGAGGATGATCTGGTCCACCTTACCGTGCATGGCAGCGGCCATGGCGCCGATCTCCTTGCCGATCTGATAGTGGAACGCGTCAATGACCTCGGCGACCTTGGGATCGGTCTCGGCCATCTTCAGCAGGTCGCGCATATCGGTGCTGCCGGCATAGGCCACCAGACCGCCGCGGCCCACGAACATCTTCTTCAGCTCAGCCTCGGTGTATTTGCCGGAGAAGCACAGCTTCATCACGGCGTCGGTGGGCAGGGAGCCGGAGCGCTCGGGGGAGAAGGGACCCTCGCCGTCCAGTGCGTTCTCGGTGTCCACCACGCTGCCCTTGACATGGGCACCCACGGACACGCCGCCGCCCATGTGGCACACGATGAGGTTCAGGTCCTCGTACTTCTTGCCCACTTCCTTGGCGTAGCGCTTGGCCACAGCCTTCTGGTTCAGGGCGTGGAACTTGCTGACGCGCTGGATCAGGGGATGGCCGGAATAGCGGGCAATGTCCTGCATCTCGTCCACCACGGGGGGATCTGCGATGAAGGAGGGCACGCCCAGCTCGTCGCCGATCTCACGGGCGATGAGGCCGCCCAGGTTGCAGGCGTGCTGGCCCTGTACGCCGGCCACGCAGTCGGCCAGCAGAGCGTCGGAGGTGGCGTAGGTGCCGCCGCGGATGGGCTTGACCAGGCCGCCCCGGGCGCAGATGGCCGTGAGCTTCTTCATGTCGAAGTTGTTCTCGGTCAGGGCCTGCTCCACCAGCTCCTTGCGCCAGCTTTTCTGGTCGGGAATGGTAGCAAACTTGGCGATCTCCTCGGCGGGATGCCGCAGGGTCTTGTCAAAGAGCAGGGTGTCATTTTCAAACACACCGATCTTGGTAGAGGTGGAGCCGGGGTTGATAACAAGGATGTAGTTGGACATGGTTGCTTTCCTCCTGGAAATTCAAAATTTATAAAGTGGATCATCGGATCTCTCTCGATCACATCAAATCCATTATACACCACGCATTGCGTGTATGTAAATCGTTTTTTTTGCCGCACGGCGGAAGAATTTGGCATTATGCAGCTTTTTTCAGTTTTCCGGGCCCGCGGAGAAGATGGTATCCAGCTTACGGATCAGTGCCGCCACGGCGTCCTCCCGGCAGTCCGGCAGCAGTTCAATGCCCGGGGTTTGCCGCACCGCCTCCACGGCGTTTGCCGGGGCAAAGGCGTGGCCGGCCAACTGCAGCATGGACAGGTCGTTGGCCTGGTCACCCACACAGCAGACCATTTCCCGGGAAATACCCAGGCGCTTTGTGAGCCTGCGCACCATGCCGCCCTTGGTGGCGCCCTTGGCGGTGATCTCCAGGAAGAATCTCCCGGACCGGACGATCTCGAACTCTCCCGCCCAGCTCCGGCTGCGCACGAATCGCTCCAGGTCGTCGCCCCGCTGGCCGGTCTCCTCAAACAGCACCTTGCTGATGGGCAGAGGAACCTCCCGGATGGAGGGCAGCTCTACGGCCAGGGAGCCTGTCAGGTGCAGATGGTTGCGCGTCAGCTCACTGGGGTGCAGGGTGTGGATGGTGCTGCCGTCGTGATAGATCTCGCAGACCAGGCCGGGGAAGGCATCCTCCACGGGGATCAGCTTTTCCCGGATGTCCCCCGGCAGGAACGCCGTCTCCAGGTATTCCTCCCGGGCAAAGTCGTACAGGGCGGCCCCGTTAAAAAGAATGGTGGGCCCGTTCATGGGCAGCGTGGGGGCAATGGGCGCAAAGCTGGGCAGGGCCCGTCCCGTGGCCACGGAGAAAATGCCGCCCTGGGCCATGAAATATTGGATGGCCTCCCGGTTCGCGTGGGAAAGCGGCGGCAGATTGCCGCCGCTTACCAGCACGTCCTCGGTGTAGACCAGGGTGTTGTCAAAATCGCTGAGAAGCAGTACACCATCGAATTTTCCCATGTGTTATGCCTCCGTCTTGCCGCTGCCGCCTGCGCCGCCGCGCCTGTTGTGGCGCCGTCCGCCCCGGTGGCGGCTCTTTTTGGCGGCCGCCGGCTCCCCGGTGCCGGGCTGGGGCTGGGGTTTTGGCTGCTGAGTCTTGGGCTGCTGGGCCGCGGGAGCCGCTCCGGCGCCCTCGGGCTTTTTGCCGCCTCTGCGGCGGGGCGGCCGGGGCTTTTCGGGCCGGGGCTGCTTTTCCGGCTGTTCCGCCTGCGGCGCCGGCTTCTTCTCGGCGCTGCGCTCCTCACCGCCGCGTCCGCGTCCGCCTCTGCGCCGGCGGCTGCGGGAGGGGCGTTCGCCCTCCTTTTTCTCGCCGGATGCGGCGCTCATCGGCTCCGGCGGGGTAAAGCGGAAGTCGGATACCACAGCGGGGAATTCCTCCGGCTCCTCCTCCACCACCAGGCGGGCGGGCCGCTCCTGGGGCACCTGGATGCCGTCCCGGCTGCCCTTGCCGTTGCGCAGCACACACACCTCGCAGTTGTGATAGCACCGGGGGGCGTCGGGCTGGCTGTCCAGCCGCACGGTGACCTGCTCCTTCAGCAGGTTCACCGCGCTGACGTTGCCGGGCCCGTCCGGCGTCTGCACGAAGGATTCGTTCTTGGGCATCCGCCGCACGGCGTCCTCATAGGCATCCTGCTCGTATTTCAGGCAGCACATGAGCCGCCCGCAGGTGCCGGAGATCTTCGTGGGGTTCAGGGACAGGTTCTGGGTCTTGGCCATCTTGATGGACACGGGGATGAAGTCGTCCATGAACTGGCTGCAGCAGAAGGGCCGGCCGCAGATGCCCAGGCCGCCCAGCATTTTTGCCTCGTCCCGCACGCCGATCTGCCGCAGCTCGATGCGGGCGTGGAAGGCGGAAGCCAGGTCCTTCACCAGCTCCCGGAAATCCACCCGCCCGTCGGCGGTGAAGAAAAACAGGATCTTGTTGCCGTCAAAGGAGCACTCCACCCGCACCAGCTTCATCTCCAGCCCGTGCTGGGCGATCTTCTTCTGGCACACGGCGAAGGCGTCCTTCTCCTTTTCCCGGGCCAGCTGCAGGCTGCGCCGGTCGTTTTCCGTGGCCAGGCGCAGCACCCGGCGCAGGGGCTCCACCACCTGGTGATCCTCCACCGGGTGGTTGCCCTCCGTACACGTCACATATTCCGCGCCCTGGGCCGTTTCCACGATCACGTCCTGGCCCGCCTCAATGTGCAGCTGGCCGGGATTAAAGTAATAGGTTTTGCACCCGCTTCGAAAGCGGACGCTGATGACTTCTGTCATAGGATCTCCTCCCATTCCGCGGCGATGGCGCCCAAAACCTGGCCCACCGCCACATTCCATTCACATTCTTGGGCAAATCTGCCCAGCATTTCGCACAGCCGGATCAGCTGCTTTTTCCCCAGCCGGCGGCTCAGGGGTCCGGCCGCTGCGGCATAGGGCTCCTCCGCCGGCACGCCGCAGCGCAGGCGCATGGCCCGCTGGGCGCCCTCCCGGCTCTGCAGCAGCACCTGCTGCAGCACCTCCCGGGTGATCTTTCCGTTTTCAAAGCCTACCAGCACGCGCACCACGTCCTGGCGCTTTCCTCCGGCCATAGCCTCCAGAAAGGCCCGGGCCTGGGGCAGCAGCTCGGTTTTCTCCTCCCCTGTGGGCCGCACCGGGAGCTCCACGCACCTGGATCGCACCGTGGGCAGCAGCACCCCGGGATTCTCCGCGCAGAACAGGAACGCCGCGTACCCGGGCCCTTCCTCCACCAGCTTCAGCAGCACGTTCTGATCCTGCACCGTCAGCCGGCGGCAGTCCGGAAACAGAAACACCTTGCACGCGCCCTCGTTGGGCTGGATGAACGCATCGCTGCGCAGGGCCCGCAGGGCGTCCACGGACAGGTCCTTGCCGTCGCCGTTTCCGGCGGTGATGACGTCCGGATGGATACCGCGCAGGACCTTGCTGCAGGCGGGGCAGCGCAGGCAGGGCCTGTCCTGCTGCGTGCATTCAAGAGCCGCGGCGTAGAACCGCGCCGCCCCCATCAGGTCGCCGCTGCCGGAAAAGATCACGCTGTGGGGCAGCCTGCCGCTGCGGCCGGCCCGGCGGATGCTCCGCTCCAGGGTGGGATCCATCAGCGGCACCTCCTTGCTAAAAAAACAAATACATTGCTTATTATAACACGTGCGCCGCGCATTCTCAACATCCCCCGGCTCTTTTTTTGTGAAATGCGCCATTTCTCCGGGAAATCCCATCAGGAAATAGGTGAAAGGATAAAAAAAATTAAAAAAACACCGGATTTGTGTTGCTTTTATTTTTTATTATGGTTATAATAAATTGTTACCAAATATAGAGGTATTTTGGAGGGTATTATGAGTAAGAAATTCTGCTATCTGTTCACCGAGGGCAACGCGACTATGCGTGAGCTGCTGGGCGGCAAGGGCGCCAACCTGGCCGAGATGACCAACATCGGTCTGCCTGTTCCCCAGGGCTTCACCATCACCACCGAGGCCTGCACCCAGTACTACGAGGATGGCCGCCAGATCAATGCCGAGATCATGGCTGAGATCATGGAGTACATCGAGAAGATGGAGCAGATCACCGGCAAGAAGTTCGGCGATCACGAGAATCCCCTGCTGGTCTCCGTCCGCTCCGGCGCCCGGGCCTCCATGCCCGGCATGATGG
>CAMBKF010000023.1 GCA_945868085.1 uncultured Oscillibacter sp. | reverse complement strand
ACTCTTTCTTATACGGCGGCTTGGCATACTCGTCCGACATCTTGAGGAATATCAGATAGGTAAGCTGCTCCAGATAATCTCCATAGGATAATCCGTCATCGCGGAGAGGATTGCACATGCCCCAGACTTTGGAAATGATAGATGATGTTTGTTCAGACATTGTTGCTCTCCTTTATACGGCTTGGAATACTAACATGATAATCTGTTATATCAACTTCACCATCTTTGGCAATTCTAAATACAAGGTTCAGAACTACAGAATACTTGTTTTCAAGCAAATCAGAGTAATAAAAAATCATTGATACCTGAGCTTCATATTCGCTAAAGTCCTCTTTATGTTCGGCATAAAAATCAAAATAGATGCTTTTTTCTTCTCCCGGAGCAAATGCTGTAAAACCAAGATCGTTCCGCGGATAACATCCATCCAAATTGCACCATGTGTATGTAAAGTCTTTTGCAACACCAAGACCAATATTTTTTATTGAAATCCTTCGATCGATAATGGTACTGTTCTCTGCGTTGCTGTTCGAAATAGTAAGCCCTATGCACTCAACAAAATCCCGTATATCATCATGCACTATGATTTCAAAATACGGCATCATTTGGAGACGCTTTGTTTCTTCATATTCTCTTTTCGATTCGTCAAGCTGCGCTTTGACCGCATCGGTTTGCTCTTTTGCAGCGGCGACTTGTGCGTTTGATGCTTTCGCCGATTTTATGTTTGCTCTGCAAATCTGAATAGTAGCAACAACATAGACGGCTGTTATTATAACCATCAACGCACCATTGTTGACATTTAGAAAGTTGATTATATTTTCCACATTATAGCTTCCCCTCAAAAGCGTCTTTCAAAATACTCTGCCGCATGGCCTCTGCCTGCTGTAAGGCGGTATCCACGGTATGCTCAATGCTGTCGCAGACGGACAGACGGGATTCGATATATGTCAGCAATCGCTTTTGTATTTCCACAGGTGGCATTGGCACGATTGCATTTCCGACATCCGTCTGATTAATGCTTGCCTGATTAACTGCTTGCTTTGCACTCTTAGTTAATTCTTTTCTCCCGGTGGACGACGATAGATAATACGTTAGAAAATCACCGTTCACCTTTTCGTTGTCCAACTTTATGCGCATCATATTACTTTCAAATACAGTTGTCTCTCCTAGGAAACGAACCAAAGCACATTTTCCCAGATAAGGCATGGAGTTCACACGATTGACAATTAAATCTCCTATTTCCAATGAATAGCGTGTAATCTCATCCACAGTAAGGTTAACGCGCTTATAGTAATAGTCTTTTACTATGAAGCCATCATAGAAACCATCTATTCTTAAAATTGGAGTTCCATTATCACTGTAATCGCTTTTCGGTTTATATAAACCATTCTGTGGCGACCCAAGAATGGCTGTATTGAGTGTTTGATAATACTGATCTTCAATTGAATCAAACGCCTCTTTCAGCACGGCCTGCCGATACACCGCAAGCTGTGCTTTTGTTTTCTTCAGCGTTTCCACCCCGGCGTCGAGTTGGGAGAACAGCTCCTCGATCCGGGCAACAATACGCTCCTGCTCTGCTACATCTGGAACTACGAGTTTTTGCTTTTTCAGCAACTCAGGATTTAAATGCGGAGTCCCGGTACCCTTTTTCCTTGTATTTAACAGGGCATACTTCCCTTGTACGAAATGATAGAGATAATCTCTGATCAATCCGGGAGCGGAAATTCTGGCAAGAGTAGAACCAACATAACCTTTTACCGCTTTCCCGACAAGGCCAGAGCGCGAACCATCACACACGATCAGAATATCCCCGTCCTCACAGGGTGTACACTTTGAGCCTTCCGTATATTGCTTTATTATGCCTTTTTCAAAAACGTCAATATCCACATAAGGCAGGAAGCCCTCTTTGGGCTCCACAGACACGATAGCTGGCTTTTTACCCTTTTCCATTTCAAGGAGTGTGCCCAATTCGACTAATTCCAAAATTTGCCCTCCTTATGCTACCAATTCCACGTTCATTTCCTGTAAAATCGCCTCGTACTGATCTCCGAACACATCGTAAAACCTGCCCAGACCGCCCTTGCGGTCAAATGGACTGAGGTCCAAATCCTCCGGCTCAATACTGAGGGAAACAGCGATGTGATCCTTGATGAGGCGCAGCCATTCCATCTGCTCATCCGTAAAATGGATATGGCCTGCGTTCCGGCGCAGCGTCCACTGCATGAAGTTATAATTCACCTTGTCCGCAAACGGGGCGAGGTGATCAGCATAGCCCATCTCAAAGCGGATGATGGAGATCAGGTCCGTAAGCTGCGCCACGGTGCCCCGCTTGACCTTTTCCGGCTTCTTGATGGCATAGCATTCCCACAGGCGCTCGATGGTGATGTTCTGCGCCTTCAGCTTTTCATACAGGGCTTTGAGCTTTGTGATCGCCATGGGACGGTCCTTGTACCGCTGATCGTAAATGATCCGCAGGGCAAGGATTTCATCCTTGTTCTCCTCGATAAACGCATGGAAGGTCTTGAGGATGCGGTCTGCATTCGCCTGCTTGTCGGTATCATACCCGGCAAAGAGCACCGTGTCGATATTCACGGAATCGATGACCTGCTCATGGCTGCGGCGCATATTCTCGATGTAATCCCGGACGTCGGGATCGAAGAAGGGCTGAACGGCCTGCCGGATCAGGTCTTTCTTCGCCTCGTCCATGCGGCGCTGCTCGTCCTCGGTCGGCTCATGATCGTCAGACAGATCCACCCCCGCTTTGGCGGAAACAATATCTGGGTCAAAGGCGTCCAGCAGATGCTGGGCGATGTTCCCGGCGCTGCTGCCGACGGTGCTGCTGAATTCGGTGCGCTCGCGGTCGGTCATCTGGCTGTTGAGCCGGATCACACGGTTTGCAAGGGATGTGAGGGTGTCTTCATCCTTTGTTCCCATGGCTACACGCAGCATCAGTTCCTTCATGCTGACGGAGGGCTTGCGCTCCAGCGTGCGGGTCTCGGTCTTCTTGGATTTCGTGACGCCAACGGCGTCCACGATCACAAAATGATCCTTGTTCTCCGTGGCGGAAGGCGTCACCTTCTGCAGATCGTCCTTGCCGAGGGTGCGGGTGCCGCGCCCCTTCATCTGCTCAAAATAATTCTTGCTGCGAACATCGCGCATGAAGATCAGGCACTCGATGGGCTTCACGTCCGTCCCGGTGGCGATCATGTCAACGGTAACGGCAATACGGGGATTATAATCGTTGCGGAAGGCGCTGAGAACAGTCTCCGGACGGTCCGCCTGACAGGTGATCTTCTGGCAGAATTCATTGCCCTCGCCAAACTCCTCCCGGACGATCTGAATGATATCATCCGCATGGCTGTCGGTCTTGGCAAAGATCAGCGTCTTGGGTACTTCGCGGCGATGCGGGAAAAGCTGCGTGAACAGGTTGTCCCGGAACGCTCGGATCACGGTGCGGATCTGGCTGGGATTTACAACGTCCCGATCCAGCTTTGCCGTGGTATAGATCAGGTCCTCGTCCATCTGTTTCCAGCGCTTGGCGCGAGTCAGGCGGTCCCGGTACTCGATCTGCTGCTTCAGGATCATCGCACCGTTTTTCGTAACATCGGTCTCAATGAGGAAGATGTCCTCACCGACATTGACCCCGTCGATAATGGCCTGCTCTCGCGAATATTCGCTGACCACGTTCTGGTTGAAAAAGGCAAAGGTACGCTTGTCCGGCGTAGCGGTCAGGCCAATGATGAAGGCGTCGAAATATTCCAGCACCTGATTCCAAACGTTATAGATCGACCGATGGCATTCATCGACGATGATGCAGTCGAAAAACTCCGGGGGAACCTTTTCGTTATAGACGACCTCTTTTGCGGCCTGTGTGTCGGCTCCGGCCTGCTCGAAGAAGGATTCTTCCTCTGCGGATTCATCCATTTCCTCACCCTTCAGGATGGAGTACATCCGCTGAATGGTGCTGACGCAGATCTGGATGTCATTGGGGATATAGGAGCTGTTCAGGCGGCGAACACCGTAAAGCTGGGCAAAGAAGCGGTTGTCGTCATTCGGCGTATAGGCAAGGAATTCCCGCTCCGCCTGCTCGCCCAGTGACTTGGTGTCCACAAGAAACAGGATGCGCTTCATCTTGCCAAACTTCAGCAGACGGTATGCTGCCGTGATTGCTGTGAAAGTCTTGCCTGCGCCGGTTGCCATCTGCACCAGCGCCTTGGGGCGATTATCCGCAAAGGAAGCATCCAGATTCCGAATCGCTGTGATCTGGCATTTGCGGAATCCGGTGGTGTCGAAAGCCGGGAAGCGCTTCATGTTGTTGCGGATCGTATCGTCCTTTGCAAGCAGGGCCAGCAGCGTTTCCGGCCTATGGAAGGAAAATACACGCCGGGAGCGATACTTGACATCAGCATAATCCGTGAAACGGGTAAGCTGCCCGGTGGCCTCATAGGCAAAGCGGATTTTATACTCGGTGGTTATATATTTGAAGGTGCTGTTGGCATAGCGTCCGGACTGCCCCTCGACCACAGTGATGTTCTCGCCCAGCTCGTCCTTTTTCGCTTCAATCACGCCAACGGGCTTCCCATCAACAAAAAGAGCATAGTCAACTGGCCCGGTACTGGTGGGATATTCCCGAACAGCAACACCGAGAGAAGCCATGGGATTCACTTTTTTCAGATCCTGAACGACCCAGCCGGATTGCGAAAGACGGGCATCGATCAGTTGTCTGGCTCTTTCTTCAGGGGTCATGTTGGTCGCCTCCCAGCACAACGAAAAACAAATCACACTTATATTTTGACATAATATTATATCACGATCCAGCTGGATAATCTACTGCTTCCGCAGCTTTTGCGGAGGCAGTTTTTACGTTTTCTAATCCTTTTTTGAAAAGTGGTTAAGTTTTCCTCTTTCACGTGGCCGGGAAGATCAACCTGATCGCAAAGCACCTGACGGAGCAGGGCAGTCCGTAAATCCAAAGGGCGGCACCATAACAGCCTGA
Source organism: uncultured Oscillibacter sp. (assembly GCA_945868085.1). Lineage (GTDB taxonomy): Bacteria > Bacillota > Clostridia > Oscillospirales > Oscillospiraceae > Vescimonas. The sequence continues at coordinate 27,609 of CAMBKF010000023.1, read as the reverse complement.
GTCCATTCTCGGCAAAGATCGTCTGCGGTGATTGCGGGGAATACTATGGTCCCAAGGTATGGCACAGCACTGACAAGTACCGCCGCGTGATCTGGCAATACAACGGGAAGTCCTGATGGAAACCTGCCAGATGTTGCTGGATGAATACCTGAACACGGAGTCCCTCGATGCAGAGAGTGCCGCATTGGAGACCGAGATGGGGACCGATTGATTCTCATCACGGGCTTTCCGGGCAAAAAGAAACGGGCCAAACATCAACACATTGTATCAATGTTTGGTCCAATTATGGTACGGGTAGTGGGGGTCGAACCCACACGAATCACTTCACAGGAACCTAAATCCTGCGCGTCTGCCAATTCCGCCATACCCGCATATATAAGCGGCAAGAAAAACTGCCGCTATTTTTTATTGTTTGGTACCGCAAGGGGTCAAGATGAAGCACAAATATGTTATTTGTGTCTATGCTCGATTTTATCGGTTATGCTCCCATCTTTGTTGATTTTTCTGGTCGCTTTAATAATAGAGCCATCAGGATGATTGAATATCTTAGTAACACGGGCAGTCCACTTGCCAGCAAAAGTTTCGGTCTTATCAGGTGTTATTCTGGGGAATGCGGGTATGTTGCTATTTTGTTTTCTCAGCTTTCCCATCGGCATATCCTCCTGCAAATTCATCCATTTGCAAAAATCTTCACTGAGGTGACGTCACCTAAATCTCGCATGTCTACCAATTCCATCATGCCCGCGGATTTTTGAAAAGTATAGCACAGATCCCCCGGCAAAACAAGGGGAAATTTCCGTCTGGTATTATCCGGCACAATGAAACTGGTACTATTATTATATCCAGACCTGTGCTATGCTGACGAGGAATGAAGAACGAACGGGAGGGCCGGACCATGAAGCGAGTGGCAAGCATACAGGATATCTCCTGCCTGGGGCGGTGTTCCCTGACGGTGGCGCTGCCGGTGCTGTCGGTGATGGGGGTGGAGTGCGCCGTGATCCCCACGGCGGTTCTGAGCACCCACACCATTTTCCCGGATTTCACCTGCCGGGACCTGACGGATGAGCTGCTGCCCATCGCCCGCCACTGGAAGAGCCAGCAGGTGCATCTGGACGCCATCGCCAGCGGCTATCTGGCCTCCCCCCGGCAGACGGAGGCGGTGTGCCGGGTGTTTGACCTGCTCCGGGGGCCGGATACCCTCATCGTGGTGGACCCGGCCATGGCCGACCACGGCCGGCTCTATAAGCCCTTTGCCCCGGATTTTCCCCAGTATATGAAGAAGGTCTGCGCCCGGGCGGACGTGCTGCTGCCCAACCTCACCGAGGCCTGTCTCCTGACGGACACCCCCTACCGGGAGGACCCGGACGAGGCCTTCGTGCGCGCGCTGCTGCAGAAGCTGTCTGCCCTGGCCCCCCGGGTGGTGCTCACCGGGGTGAGCTTTGATGACCGGCGCCTGGGCGCCATGTCCTACGACCGGGCCACCGGCCGGTATTTTGCCTATTATAATGAGAAGGTCCACGCGGGCTTCCACGGCACCGGGGATATTTTCACCGCCACGGTGCTGGGGGCCATGATGCAGGGCCACACCCTGGAGCAGGCGGTGACCCTGGCGGTGGATTTCACCCTGGAGTGCATCCGCTGCACCCAGGCCGATCCCCAGGCCGGCTGGTACGGCGTGGAATTTGAAAAGGCCCTGCCCTGGCTGGCACAGCAGAATAAAAACAATAAAAGTGCAGAGTGACACATGTCACTCTGCACTTTTATTTGCTCGAAAATTCCTGTCATTGCGCGGCTGGTGCGCACACGGGCCGTGACGATCCGCGTCCCTGCGCTTGTGCTGGCCTGGCGGGACAGGGGAAACCTCCGCGTCCGCCGTGCGGCGGCGTGAGGGCACGCCGCCCTACGCAATGATCGCATCCTTTCCGTAGGGGCCGATGCCCACATCGGCCCGCCCGCCGAATTTCCTGTTTTTATTTCGTAGGGCGGGCTGCCCCCAGCCCGCCGATTGGACTTGCGCCGCACTCCCGGCAGGGCACACGGGCCCTGCCCTACAAAAATAACGGCTGTAGGGCGGGACCCATGTGTCCCGCCGCCCGGACGTACATCGCGCTCCCGGAATGACAGGGGCAGCTCACTCTGCGTTTTTGGTTCTGGGATAGGGGGACTTTTCATCGGTCAGGCCCGCCAGGTAGTCCATGCTGGTGTGCAGGGCCAGGGCCACCCGTTTGCACTGCTCAAAACTCAGGTAGCGCTCGCCCCGCTCGATCTTGGAGTAGGCGCTCTGATCGATGCCCGTGAGCATCTGCATTTTCACCTGTGTGTAGCCCCGCTCCTTGCGGAGGTCCCTTAATCGGCTCATTAGCATCACCCAGTAGAATTATGCCAATTTGTCCTATTAATTATAGGGTCAAATTGTCCTATAATCACAGAAAAGGAGGTGAAACCATGCCGGACTATAAGGAGATGTACCTCATCATGATGCGGGCGGCGGAGCAGGCGCAGAACGTCCTCATCGAGGCTCAGCGCAAGTGCGAGGAGCTGTATGTGGAGGCCGATGACCAGGAGGAGTGACCGGCACCCGGGGCGGGATCATCAACCAGCAAAAAAACGCAGGGCGGTGCACCGCTCTGCGTTTTTATATTTGTCGGAAAAACCTGTCATTGCGCGGCCGGTGCGCGTTATGTCCGCCCTCTCAGAAATGCTTCACCTGGCCTGCCAGCAGCAGCCCCGGCAGCAGCCATAAAAGCTGGAACAGCACCAGCCGCAGGGGCGTCAGGGAGGCGTAGCCGCCGATGCCCGTCAGGTAGTAGCACAGCAGCAGCCCCGCCGCCGACGCCAGCAGCGCCAGGGCGACGGTCCACCGGGCCGCCAGCAGCAGCTTGCGGCTGCCCAGCACCGTTTCGGCGTAGGGCATGAGCCCGTCCCGGTATACCAGGGCGTAGGCGGGGCCGGTCCGCCGGGCCTGCTCCAGCAGGGAAAGGCGGGTCTGCACGTCCGGGTAGATGGGCTTGGCGTCCACCTTGAAGCTGCGGCGCAGGAACTCCGGGGTGATGTTGCTCCCCCGCACCGCCAGCACCGGGGTGACCCGGTTGCGCCGCAGGGCCCGCAGGGCCCAGTCCACATTCCGGGAGGGCTGGTACCGCAGGGCGAAGATGGCCGTCAGCTGGCCGTCCACGGCCAGAAACAGGCCCGAGGGGACCTTCAGCTCCCGGGGCAGGCGCACGTTCTGCCTGCGCATGAAGTAGGCGCTGCCCAGCAGCACCGTCTCCCCGTGGATGGTGCCCCCGGCGCCGCCCTCCTCGTACCAGTGAAAGTCGTCCAGCGTCTCGGCCTGACCCCCCTGGTCCGAGAGCATCTGCTCCAGCAGGGGCAGGGCCTGGCTGTCCGCCGCCCGGGCCACGGCCACGGAGTAGCTGAGCACCCGGCCCAGCTCCTCGCCGTAAATTTTCATGCCGTTGAGGGAGAGTGTCCCGGCGGGGAACAGGTCCTCGTCGGTGATGACCATGCGCTTGGCGCCGCTGACGGCCTTGGCCCCGCTGTAGCCCGCCACGGCGCAGCCGCTGTGGCTGAGCCGCCGGCTCAAAAAGTAGGTGGGCAGCGTCCCGGCCAGGGGCCAGGACAGGGGCATGGCCGCCGTCAGCAGGGCCGACCATACCCACAGGGGCTGCGCAGGTTTAACTTCGGACAGGCACACCACCCCCGCCAGTACACAGGCGGTGGCCAGCAGCAGCGGCAGCGCCGCATTGTGCCATTTCTGGGGCATGTCGGGCTCCATGGTGTGGGTGTAAAATCCCTCCAGGCGGCCCTGGCGCTTGATGGCGCCGGCCTCGGTCTTCTGCACGCTCCAAGGGGGGTGCCCCCCCAGGTCCGCCAGGCGGAAGCTCTCCCGCCGGGCCGCGCACCGCAGGTACACGCCCCACTCACAGCAGAAGGTCACCAGGCCCGCCGCCCCGGCCAGGGGCAGGTGCTCGCCCCCCTTGGCGATGCACCAGGCGCAGTCGCCCAGGCATGAAACGGCCAGCAGCAGCGCACCCCAGGCGCAGGAAACGTGCTTTTGGCGCAGCTCCGATACCATGTCCCGCCACAGAGGCAGGGCCAGGGCTGTCTGCACCAGCAGCAGGGCGGCCACCGCGCCGAAGCGCAGGGCCGGGGTATCCGTCCAAAAGGCGGGCATGGTCACCAGGGTCTCCGCCGCCGTGATGCCCACCAGCAAAACCGCCGGCAGCAGGCAGCGCAGGGTGGTGCCCCGGTGCAGGCGGCACAGCCGCTTCTGCTCAAATTCCGCCTGGGCCATGTCCGGCTCCGGGGGAATGACTTCTTCCTCCTCCGGCTCCGGCTCGGGCCGGGCCTTGGGGGCTGTCAGCGCCCGGAAAAATCCGCCCGCCGCCGCCAGCCTGGCTCGGCACAGGGCGGCCCGACGGGCCCGGCGGGCCTGGCGCTCCTGCTCCTCCCGCTCCAGCTGCCGCTGGGCCGATTCCTCCTCCATCACGGCGGAGACCGTCCGGTCCATCATGTCCTCCAGGGACACCAGATGCTCCCGGGGCGGGGCTTCTTCCTCCGGCTCCGGGGGCTCCTCCTCCGGGGCCGGGATGTCCTCTTTCGGCGGCTCCTCCGGGGCTTCCTCCCCGGCGAGATCCTCCGGAGAGGGCTCGTCCTCCCCGGGTTTTTCCGGGTCGGGTTCCACCGCCGCAGGCTCCTCCTGGACGGCGGGCTTCTCTGCTTCCGCCGCCGCCGGCTCCTCCTCCGGGTCGGGCTCCGTCACCGGGACCTCCGGCACCTGCGCCGGGGGGACCGGCTCCGGGTCGGGCTGCGCCGGCGGCTCAGCCTGCCTGGGCTTTACCGCGCCGGTGCCGAACTCCGCCAGGATGTCGTCCAGGTCGTACTCCTGGGTCAGGGGCACGTCCTTTAGGAGCCTGCCGGTGTCCTCCAGGGCCTGATTCAGTTCTTCCTCAGTATATTTGCTCATAGTCCTCGCTTACATCCGGCGGCGCACCGCCTCATATAACAGAATAGCCGCCGCAGCGGAGGCATTCAGGGACGAGATATGCCCCTTCATGGGGATGCTCACCAAAAAGTCGCATTTTTCCCGCACCAGGCGGCCCATGCCGCTGCCCTCGGACCCGATGACGATGGCCGCCGGGCCCTTGAGATCGGCGTCATACAGGGAGGTAGTTCCCTCGGCGGCGGTGCCGTAGACCCACACGCCCTTTTTCTTCAGCTCCTCCAGGGTGGCCGGGAGGTTGGCGACCCTGGCCACGGGCATATAGCTCACCGCCCCCGCCGAGGTCTTGCCCACGATGGCCGTGAGCCCGGCGGAGCGGCGCTTGGGAATGATGACCCCGTGAGCGCCGGCGCACTCGGCGGTGCGGAGGATGGCGCCCAGGTTGTGGGGATCGGAAATCTCGTCGCACACCACCAGCAGCGGCGCCTCGCCCTTTTCTGCGGCGATATCCAGCAGGGACTGCACGGACACATATTCCCGCATGGCCGCCAGGGCGATGACCCCTTGGTGGGCGTGGGTGCGGCTCATGCCGTCCAGCTTGCGCCGGTCGGCCTCCACCACCACGATGCCCTTTTCCCGGGCCCGGGAGGCGATATGGCCCAGGGTCTTGTCCGTCTCCCCCTTGGCCAGGTAAATTTTGTCGATATTCTCCCCGGAGCGCAGGGCCTCGATAACGGCGTTGCGGCCCTCGATGATGCCGTCCGCCTCCGCCTGGGGCAGGGATCTCTGCCTGTCGTTGTCTCTCATAGCTCGTCCTCTTATCGCTTATTAATAAAAAATAGTATAGCACACACGGGGCATAATAGAAAGGCCAATTCATAGAAATTTTACACGGCGGAGGTTTTTCCGGCCTTGTTTGATTTTGCTTTCTATGATATACTTCCAGTAAATGTAACCATACTCTGCAAGGAGTTTTTCATACGGAAGGAGACCCCTATGGATCCGAATAACAACAAGAACAATAAAAACAACAAGAACGGGCGCAACCTCCGGGGGGTGCTGGTGCTGCTGGCCTGGGCCGTGGTGCTGACCATCGGGTTTAACTATTTTGCCGCCTACACCGGCAACACCGCCCACAAGTCCACCAGCTTTGAGGTGGATTTCAGCGCCTTGACCGACCTGGTCCGGGAGGATAAGATCCAGCGTGTGGAGCTGGAGGACGGCAAGATCTACGCCACCCCCATCGACGGCTACGTCTATACCGACGAGAGCGGCAAGACCCCCAAGGAATACACCAATTCCAAGGACACTCCGGTGGTTCTCTACACCACCCAGATCAACAGCAATAATTTCTATGACCTGCTGGACGAGCACCATGTGACCTATACCGCCCCTGTCCAGGAGCAGATGAGCCCCATCCTGCAGTTCATGATCTCCTATATCCTGCCCACCATCCTGGTGCTGGGCGCGTTCCTGCTGGTGATGCGCCTGCTCTCTAAGAGCAGCGGCGGCATCGGCGGCATCGGCAGCGTGGGCAAGTCCAACGCCAAGGTGTATATGGAGAAGCAGACCGGCGTCACCTTCAAGGACGTGGCCGGCCAGGACGAGGCCAAGGAATCCCTGGAGGAGATCATCGACTTCCTCCACAACCCCGGCAAGTATACCGCCATCGGCGCAAAGCTGCCCAAGGGCGCGCTGCTGGTGGGCTCCCCCGGCACCGGCAAGACATTGCTTGCCAAGGCCGTGGCAGGCGAGGCCAACGTGCCGTTCTTCTCCATCTCCGGCTCTGACTTTGTGGAGATGTTCGTGGGCGTGGGCGCCAGCCGCGTGCGTGACCTGTTCAAGGAAGCCGCCAAGGTGGCCCCCTGCATCATTTTCATCGACGAGATCGACACCATCGGCAAGTCCCGTGATGCCAGCCGCTTCGGCGGCAACGACGAGCGGGAGCAGACCCTCAACCAGCTGCTGGCGGAGCTGGACGGCTTTGACCCCAGCAAGGGCGTCATCGTCTTGGGCGCCACCAACCGGCCGGAGGTGCTGGATAAGGCCCTGCTGCGTCCCGGCCGTTTCGACCGGCGCATCACCGTGGACCGGCCCAACCTGGCCGGCCGCCTGGCCACCCTCCAGGTCCATACCCGCAACATCCACCTGGCCGAGGACGTGAACCTGGAGAAGATCGCCCAGGCCACCGCCGGCTGCGTGGGCGCAGACCTGGCCAACCTGGTCAACGAGGCCGCCCTTCGGGCCGTGCGCAAGGGCCGCAAGGCCGTGAATCAGAACGACCTGCTGGTGGCCTTCGAGGTGGTCATTGCGGGCTCGGAGAAGAAGGGCACCGTCATCACCGACGAGGAAAAGAAGATCATCGCCTATCACGAGGTGGGCCATGCCCTGGTGGCCGCCAAGCAGAAGCACGCCCAGCCTGTGAGCAAGATCACCATCGTCCCCCACACCCAGGGGGCCCTGGGCTACACCCTGCACCTGCCGGAGGAGGAGAAGTTCCTCATGTCCAAGGAGGATATCCTGGCGGAGATCCGCACCCTGCTTGCCGGCCGCTCCAGCGAGGAGATCGTGTGCAATACCATGACCTCCGGCGCCGCCAACGATATTGAGCGGGCCACGGAGATGGCCCGGAACCTGGTGGCCCGGTTCGGCATGTGCGACGAGTTTGACATGATGGCCCTGGGCACCGTCCAGAGCCAGTATCTGGACGGCGGCTACTCCATGTCCTGCGCCCAGGAGACCTACGCCGCGGCGGACCGGGAGACCATCAAGATCATTCGCCAGTGCCACCAGGAGGCCAAGCAGATTTTGCGGGACAACCGGGAGCTGCTGGACAAGATTGCCGCCTACCTGCTGAAGAAGGAGACCATCACCGGTCAGGAGATGATGGCCATTATCGAGGGTCGGGATCCGGAGACCGTGGACAACTACGGCGCCACCCGGGAGGACGATGCGCCCCGCAAGGCCTTCCGTCCCTCCACCCCCAACAGCATCGAGGCCCCGGCCAAGCACATCAATATCATTTCCGAACCCATTCCCATGCCGGACTTTGACGCGCCCAAGGAGGAAAAGCCCGCGGAGAGCCCGGAGCATCCCGCCGGGAGCGGGGATAAGCCCGCCGCGTCTGCGGAGGAGAAACCCGAAAAGCCCGAGGAGTAAGGGCGTTATAGAATCATAGAGCAGCCCCGGAGCGTTTCCGCTCCGGGGCTTTTTGTGGGGGAAAAACGGATTGCCACGGGCGCTTTGTGCCTGTTGTCATATGCCTCCGGCGGGGTACTTTCTGCCAGCAGCGGCAGAAAGTACCCAAAGAACGCCGCCAAAACCAAGGTTTTGGAATCCTTTCCGCGGCTGAGGTGCCGTCCGTGCCGGTCCCCTTCTGCCACGCGAATCAGGATGAGCAAACCTTGTGCCTTGCTTTCGTATCGTCCCTGCGTCTCCATCCGCGACGCGCTCCGCGCTTGTGCTGGCCTGGTGGGACGGGGGGAAACCTCTGTGTCTACCGTGCGGCGGGGTGTGGTCACCCCGCTTTACGGATATTGGGGGAGCTGGTGCGTGCGGGCCGATGTGGGCATCGGCCCCTACGGAGTTCTGCCGGTAAACGATTCGTAGGGGCCGGCGTCCCCGACGGCCCGAACCGGTCTTGCAACCGCACCTTCCCGGCAGGGCACACGGGCCCTGCCCTACAAAGTGCTGCGTTACCGGGACCGGGCGGACAGGGTCGTCCGCCCCTACAAAGGAATGCCTTGTAGGGCGGGACCCGTGTGTCCCGCTGCCCACCGCACCCCATGTTATGTGTCATTGCGAGGCCGGTGCGCACACCGGCTGTGGCGATCCGTAGCTCCCTATCTCCGGCGGGCTGAGGGCAGCCCGCCCTACGGAGCTCTATCGGAAAACCGTCCGTAGGGGCCGATGCCCACATCGGCCCGGCCGCAGGCACTTCTTATTTTTGCCCGTAGGGGCCGGCGTCCCCGACGGCCCGAACCGGTTTTGCACCGTACCTGCGGCAGGACCCGTGCACCTTGACACGCTCTTTTCTGCGAAAAACATCGGCTTATGGCGTCCGGCATCCTTTTTTATGTCTACAAGAAAAATTATGCAACTTTTCCGCGGATTTTCTGTTTACATAATGATGTGGAAAACTCTGTGGATAATGTGCATAACCCCTTTTGCAAGGCTGTTTATTGGCGGTTGCCCCTTTGTTATCAGAACAGGAACTGCCTAACATTTTAGTACCTTATTTCACTTTTTGTCATACCTGCCCCCGGCACTTGCCAGGACGGGAAAAATGCGGTAAAATAGAAAGGTATGGCCGGAATCGCCGGCAGGAGGTCTCTATGGCAGCAAAGAAAACCTACAACAACGAAAGCATTTCCAGTCTCAAGGGCGCGGACCGGGTGCGCAAGCGCCCCGGGGTCATCTTCGGCTCCGACGGCCTGGAGGGCTGCGAGCACGCCGTATTTGAAATACTCTCCAACGCCATCGACGAGGCCCGGGAGGGCCACGGCCGGCTCATCACCGTCACCCGGTTTTCCGACCTTTCCATCCAGGTGGAGGACATGGGCCGTGGCTGCCCGGTGGACTGGAATGAGAAAGAGGGCCGGTATAACTGGGAGCTGGTGTTCTGCGAGCTCTACGCCGGCGGCAAATATGACAACGAAAACAGCGAGAACTACGAGTTTTCCCTGGGCCTCAACGGCCTGGGCTCCTGCGCCACCCAGTACGCCAGCCGCTATATGGATGTCACCGTGTGGCGGGAGGGCAAGGAGTATTCCCTGCACTTTGAGCGGGGCGAGATCGTGGGCGAAATGCAGACCCGCCCCCTGCCCGACAGTCAGAAGCGCAAGACCGGCACCCGCATCCACTGGCTGCCGGATCTGGACGTGTTCACGGACATCAGCATCCCCCTGGACTACTACCGGGACGTGATGAAGCGCCAGGCCGTGGTGAACGCCGGAGTCACCTTCCGGCTGCGGAATCAGAACGGCGCGGCCTTCGACACGGAGGATTTCCTCTATGAAAACGGCATCGCCGACTACATCCGGGAGCTGGCGGGGCTGGATGCCTTCACCGAGCCCGTGTGCTGGGAGTGTGAGCGCCGGGGCCGGGACCGGGCGGACAAGCCCGAGTATAAGGTGAAGCTGAACATCGCCTGCTGCTTTTCCAATAAGCGCGCCCTGGTGGAGCATTACCACAACTCCAGCTTCCTGGAGCACGGCGGCTCCCCGGAAAAGGCCACCCGCCTGGCCTTTGTATACGCCATTGACAAGTACCTCCGGGACCACGGCAAGTACACCAAGGACGAGAGCAAGATCACCTATCCCGATGTGCAGGACTGTCTGATTCTGGTCAGCAACAACTTCTCCACCCAGACCAGCTACGAAAACCAGACCAAGAAATCCATTACCAATAAGTTCATCCAGGACGCCATGAACGAATTCCTGCGGGAGCAGCTGCAGGTGTATTTCATCGAGAATCCCGATGCGGCGGAGAAGATCGCCAACCAGGTGCTCATCAACAAGCGCAGCCGGGAGACGGCGGAAAAGACCCGCATCAATCAGAAAAAGAAGCTGACGGAGAAGATCGACATCGCCAACCGGGTACAGAAGTTTGTGGACTGCCGCACCAAGGACGTGAGCAAGCGGGAGATCTACATCGTAGAGGGCGACTCCGCCCTGGGCGCCTGCAAGCAGAGCCGGGACGCGGAGTTCCAGGGCCTCATGCCCGTGCGGGGCAAGATTTTGAACTGCTTAAAGGCCGATTATCCGCGCATTTTTAAGAGCGATATTATCACCGACCTCATGAAAGTCCTGGGCTGCGGCGTGGAGGTCAGCGGCAAGGCGGTGAAGGACCTGAACCAGTTTGACCTGAATAACCTCCGCTGGAGCAAGGTCATCCTCTGCACCGATGGCGATGTGGACGGCTTCCAGATCCGCACCCTGATACTCACCATGCTCTACCGTCTGTGCCCCACCCTCATCCGGGAGGGCTATGTGTATATCGCGGAGACGCCGCTGTTTGAGATCACCTGCAAGGAAAAGACCTGGTTTGCCTACTCGGAAAAGGAAAAGGCGGACATCCTCAAGTCCCTGGAGGGGAAGAAGGTGAAGGTGGACCGCAGCAAGGGCCTGGGCGAGAACGACCCGGAGATGATGTGGCTGACCACCATGAATCCGGAGACCCGGCGCCTGGTGAAGGTCCTGCCGGACGATGCCGCGGAGACCGAGCGCATTTTCGACCTCCTGCTGGGGGATAACCTCTCCGGCCGAAAGGACTATATCGCCGAGAACGGGTATAAGTATTTGGATATGATCGATGTGAGCTGAGGGGAGCTGCGGATTGCCACAGCCGATGCCCACATCGGCTCGATCGCACCGACTCCCCTGTTATGCGTAGGGCGGGGGGTTTACCGTGTGGCGGCACACATGGGTGCCGCCCTACAGAGTGATTTGTAGGGGCAGACACCTCTGCCCGCCCGGTCCCGATTACGCAATATTCTTGTAGAGCAGGGCCCGTGTGCCCTGCCGCCTGCGGTGCGCCGCAAATTAAAATCGCGCGTCCTTTGGCGGGTACCCTTTCCCTATCCCCCGCCAGTTTGAATACGAAAGGAATCATCTTTCATGGCAAAGAAGAAAACAGAACCGAAAACCGTCCATCCCGCCGCGGACCCCAACGTCATGGGCCTGCGGGGCACGGTGGTGGCCCAGCCCATCACCCGGACCCTGGACGAGAACTATATGCCCTACGCCATGAGCGTCATCGTCTCCCGGGCCATCCCGGAGATCGACGGCTTCAAGCCCTCCCACCGCAAGCTCCTGTACACTATGTACAAGATGGGCCTGCTCACAGGGAGCCGCACCAAGTCCGCCAACATCGTGGGCCAGACCATGCGCCTAAACCCCCACGGCGACCAAGCCATCTACGAGACCATGGTCCGCCTGGCCAAGGGCAACGAATCCCTGCTGCACCCCTTTGTGGACAGCAAGGGCAACTTCGGCAAGGTCTACTCCCGGGACATGGCCTACGCCGCCAGCCGCTATACGGAGGCAAAGCTGGCCCCCATCTGCGCGGAGCTTTTCCGGGACCTGGACTGCGACGCCGTGGACTTTGTGGATAACTACGACAACACCACCAAGGAACCGGCCCTGCTGCCTACCACCTATCCCAATGTGCTGGTGTCGGCCAACCAGGGCATCGCCGTGGGCATGGCGTCCCAAATCTGCGGCTTTAACCTGGGGGAGGTGTGCGACACCACCATCCAGCTGCTGAAAAACCCCGACCACGACATCGCCACTACCCTGCTGGCTCCGGATTTTTCCACCGGGGGACAAATTCTCTGCGACCCGGAGGAGCTGGGGCGCATTTATGACACCGGCCGGGGCGGCGTGAAGGTCCGGGCCAAGTACCGCTATATCAAGAGCGAAAATATTATCGAGATCTTTGAAATTCCCTACTCCACCTCTCTGGAGGCCATTCTGGATAAGGTGTCCGAGCTGATGAAGGCCGGGAAGATCAAGGAGATCAGCGACATGCGGGACGAGACGGACCTCTCGGGCCTGAAGCTGGCCATTGACTTAAAGCGGGGCGTGGACCCGGACAAGCTCATGCAGAAGCTCTTCCGCCTGACCCCCCTGCAGGACACGGTGAGCTGCAACTTCAATATCCTCATCGCCGGGATGCCCCGGGTGCTGGGGGTGAAGGCGCTGCTGGAGGAATGGCTGGCCTGGCGCACGGAGTGCGTGCGGCGGCGGGTTTATTTCGTGCTGCACAAGAAGCAGGAGAAGCTGCATCTTCTGCAGGGCCTCAAGCGCATCCTGCTGGACATTGACAAGGCCATCGAGATCATCCGCCAGACCGAGGAGGAGGCGGAGGTGGTGCCCAACCTGATGATCGGCTTCGGCATCGACCAGGTGCAGGCGGAGTATGTGGCGGAGATCAAGCTGCGCAATATCAACAAGGAGTACATCCTCAAGCGGGTCCAGGAGACCGCCGCTCTGGAGGAGGAGATCGAGGACCTGGAGGACACCCTGCAAAGGCCCGCCCGCATCCGCAAGATCATCGTGGGCGAGCTGGAGGACGTGCGGAAAAAGTACGCCCAGCCCCGGAAAACGGAGATCATTTACAGCCACGAGGCGGAGTACGAGGAGGAGCCGGAGGAGACGCCGGACTATCCTGTGACCCTGTTCCTGTCCCGGGAGGGATATTTCAAGAAAATTACCGCCCAGTCCCTGCGCATGAGCGGCGAGCAGAAGTTCAAGGAGGGCGACGAGCTCTTCCGCCGGGTGGAGGCCACCAACAACACGGAGCTGATGTTCTTCACGGACCATCAGCAGGTGTATAAGGTCCGGGCCGCCGACTTTGCCGACGGCAAGGCGTCCCTCCTGGGGGACTATCTGCCCACCAAGCTGGGCATGGACGAGGACGAAAAGGTCATCGACCTGGTGCTGCCCGGGGATTACAGCGGGCATCTGCTGTTCTTCTTTGAAAACGGCAAGTGCGCAAGGGTTTCCCTCTCGGCCTACGCCACCACCTCCAACCGCCGCAAGCTCACCGGGGCCTACTCGGATAAGAGCCCCCTGGCGGCCCTGGTGCCCCTGGCGGAGGATCAGGAGCTGGCCCTCATCAGCACGGAGCCCCGGGCTCTGCTGCTGCACACCTCCCTGCTCGCGCCCAAGACCACCCGCTCCACCCAGGGCGTGGCGGTGATGAATATGAAGCCCCGGTATCATCTGGAGCGGGTGTGTACCCTGGAGGAGAGCGGCATCACCAACCTGGCCCGCTACCGGGTGCGCAGCATCCCCGCCGCCGGCGCCCTCCTGCGGGAGGAGGACCAGGGCCGGGAGCAGATGTCCCTATTATAAGAATAACTGGCGAAAAATCTGCGTGGTTTTTTATAGGCGTGATTCGTATATTCATCCTGACATTGAAAAGAAAGGAGCGCCCCATGAAAAAAATACTTTTCCCCCTGTTTCTGTGCGGGGCGCTGCTTTTGTCCGGGTGCAGCCTGCTGCAGCGGGAGTACAACCGCACCGAGCCCCACAGCGCCACCTATTACGAGGGCGACCGCCGGGATGTGCTCCGGGCGGAGAGCCGCCAGGACCTGGTGAATGACCTGCTGCTGCTGGTGAGCGCCCATGACGAGAGCGGCACCGTGTGGCTGTATGGCAGCGACGATGGGGCGGATGCGTCCCGGCTGGCCCAGGCGGCCTGCGACGAGGTGCTGCAGGAGACGCCCCTGGGGGCCTATGCCCTGGAGTACCTGACCTATACCGTGGAGGACGGCGGCCGGGGATACACCCAGCTGCGCTTTACCGCCGGGTATCGGTGCACAGCCCGGCAGATCAAGTCCATCGTCCACGCCACCAACGCCGCGGCCCTGCGGGATCTGCTGCGGGTGGCGGCGGAGAATGACGGACAGGAGCTGGCGGTGCAGGTCAGCAGCTTTGACGGCAGCCGCCAGTCGGTGCTGGATACCGTGGCGGCGCTCCAGCAGGAGCTGGGCCACGGCGGCCAGCCCTGGCAGGTGCAGTTCTACCCGGACACGGACGCCTGGGGGATCGTGGAAATAATTCTGAAAGAGTGAAAAAACCCCTTGACAATGGTTATATCATGCATTATAATAACTATTGTTCTGCGGGCGTAGCTCATCTGGTAGAGCGCGACCTTGCCAAGGTCGAGGTAGCGAGTTCGAGCCTCGTCGCCCGCTCCAAAAAGAATCCCCATCCGAAAGGATGGGGATTTCTTTTTGAAAAAACCAGATTGCCGGAACTCGCTGCCTCGACCCGTGCGAAGCACATGAAATCAGGAGGTCCGGTAGGGTTCCTGCGAATGGCGGTAGCCATTCGCGGGATGCCGGGAAGCGAGTTCGAGCCTCGTCGCCCGCTCCAAAAAGAATCCCCATCCAAAAGCGTCGGGTGGATAACGAAGTTTTATGTAGGATACGGTGCAGTCTCTGAAAAGGGGCTGCACCGTGTTCTGCTTTATGCAGAAATCTTGAACTGCTGTGGGTTTTGACGGATCTCCTCCAATGCCGCCTGCATTTCCTTTCCCGTAGGGAGTGTGAACAGCCCCACGGCAGTGAAATAAATATCGACCTTAACCTTCTTGGTCTCCTTATCCTTGCTGTGGACTTCAATACGGCGAATCAGCGCATTGACGATTTCCGGCGTAAGCTGCCGAATGTCTGTATAGTCCCGCGGTGCTTTCATCAGCAGCCTCAAATCCACCTTGATTTGCTCCGCATCCAGCAGCTTTTTCTTGCCATCAGCTACGAGTTCCAGCAGTTCTCTCTGCTCCTTTTTGTAGTTGGCGGTCATTTTTGTGAAACGCTCATCGGTGATTTTTCCGGAGATATTCGCCTCAAAAAGTCCTTCGATGGCCTTGTCGATGGCTTGGATGCGCCGCTCACTTGTAGAAATGGTCTGCTTCACTTTTTCTCTCGCTTATGCGATCTGTAAGGTCTTTTTGATAAACTCCGTGATATATCGATCCATGCGGTCGGCGGGAACGGTCATATTCTCTCCGATCCATGCCGCCACCACACGGGTACAGCCGCCCATGATGTACTCGGAGAGGAATCGAATCTTTTCTTCGGATGCACGTGGATCGGAATTGGCGATCAGCTGATTGATCTGTGGCAGCACGAAAACCAGCAGCTTTTTTGTGAACTGCTCGGTAAACTCCCGGTTGCGGGCCACCTGCACCAGTTCCTTGTTTTCGGAGAGAATGCGGAACACGCTGGTGAAGAAATCCGGCATTTCGGAACCGGTAGCCTGCGTTTCCTCAAAAAGCGTATGGAGCTTGTCTATGAATTCATCCTGTGTCTTTTCAAACAGGTCATACACATCCCGATAGTATTTATAGAAAGTTCCCCGATTCACATCAGCTTTGGCGCAGATGTCCGTGACAGTAACAGCATCCAATGATTTGGTTTCCAGAAGTTCAAACATGGCAGCACGAATTACCCGCAGAGAATACTTGGTGCGCCGGTCTAAATTTGAATTTTTCATGAACTCACCACTTTCTTGAACACATTTTGCACATCTGTTTGCGAACAAACAAACTGTACGAAATTGAATATTGTGTTCTCGTTCTTCACTTAGTATAATGCACATATGGATAAAAGTCAACACCTGTGCAAGATAAATCGGCGTGTTGAGCATGGAAGGAGAACCTGTTTTGAGATGGCTATCTGAATTTGTTGATCGACATAAAAAGTCAATCATCATCACTTTTGTAGCAGTATCGCTGGTGGGCGTGCTGCTGTTTTTGCTGACCCCGGTAAACTACAACATGATGGATTACCTGCCGGAGGATGCAAACTCCACCAAAGCATTGAATCTGATGCAGGAGGAATTTGACCAGCCGCTTCCGAACCTGAATGTCATGGTCGAAAATGTCAGCCTGACGCAGGCGTTGGACATTAAGGAGCAGATCGCGAGTGCCGACTATGTAAAAGAGGTGCTTTGGCTGGACGATACCGTGAACCTGCAAACGCCCCTTCAGGTGCAGGACACAGCGACAGTGGAAACCTATTATAAGGACGGCAATGCCCTGTATATGGTTTCCGTGGAGGATGGGCAGGAGCGCACCGCCATTGCCTCTATACGAAGCGCCATTGGGGACTGCAAGGTGTCCGGCTCGGCAGCCGATCAGGCCACTTCGCAGGATATGGCCGTTTCCGAAGCCATGAAGGCGATCGTCCTCATTATCCCGGTGACGATCCTGATTCTGATCCTTGTGACGGAAAGCTGGATCGAGCCGTTCTTTTACTTGATGAACATCGGCACGCCGGTGCTTATCAATCTGGGGGCGAATTTCTTCCGTGGGGAGATCAGCTTTGTAACGCTGGCCGCCGCCCCGGTCCTGCAGATCGCCGTATCTTTGGACTATGCGATTTTCCTGTCCCACAGCTTTGAAAGCTATAAAAAACTGGGGATGGAGCCAAAGCGTGCCATGCGCTTTGCCATGACCGCATCGGTCAATTCCATCGGAGCCAGTATGCTGACCACTTTGTTCGGCTTTGTGGCGCTGCTGTTTATGAATTTCAAGATCGGTGCGGATATGGGCATCAGTCTTGTGATCGGGATCCTGATCAGCTTTATCAGCGTGATGGTATTCTTCCCGGCGCTGCTGCTGTGCGGCAACAAGCTCATCGAAAAGACGAAGCACCGCCGTCTGACACCCACCTTCCAGAATATCGGCAAGGGTATCTCAAAGATCCGTATTCCGGTGTTCTGCCTGATCCTGCTTTTGATGCTCCCGGCGTTTCTGGGACAGAGCCACAACAGCTATTTTTATGGCTCCAGTGAAAAGACCGTGGAGGGCAGCGAAGCGTGGGACACCCAGCAGGAGTTCGGCGTGACCAACAGCGCCGTGCTGTTGGTGCCCAGGGGTGACAGCGCCAAAGAGGTGCAGATGTGCGATGCGCTGAACGACCTCGACCACATCACCTCCGTTACCTCTTATGCCACGATGGTAAGCAACAAGATCCCCGCTGCTTACCTGGATAGTTCCATTGTGGATCAGTTCTATTCGGACGATTATGCCCGCATCATTCTCTCCTCGGACTGTGCCTATGAAGGCGACGAAGCCTTTGCCATGGTGGAGAGCGTCCAGCAGACTGCCGAGGAATACTATCCGGATTCGTGGTATCTCTGCGGTCAGAGCGCCAATATGTACGACATCAAGACCTGCGTGCAGCACGACAATACCGTTGTTACGATCATCACGGTGGTCAGCATCTATCTCATTCTGCTGCTGATGACCCGAAACTGGCTGATGCCGATCTTCCTGATCCTCGCCATCGAGTGCTCCATCTGGCTGAATATGTGCATCCCGTATTTCGCGGGCAGCAGCCTCAGTTATCTGGGCTATCTGATTATCAGCACGGTGCAGATGGGTGCCACTATCGACTATGCGATCCTGCTGACGAATACCTATCTCGCCAACCGGAAAACGCTGCAAAAGAAACCGGCGATGATCAAAACGCTGGGCGATGTGTTTGGCTCGATCCTCATTTCGGCAGCAACGCTGTCGCTGTCCGGCTTCTGCCTGAACTGGTCGTCCTCTAATGAGGTGGTCAAGGTGCTGGGCGGGCTGATCTGCAGGGGCGCTATTCTGGCGATCCTGATGGTGGTGCTGCTTCTGCCCACATTCCTGCTGATCATCGACCCGCTGATCCCTCACACCACATTTCACTTTGGCAAAAAGAAGGAGGAACTTCAAAATGTTTCGGAATAAAGTTCAAAAAGGGGCCGCTGTTTTACTCAGTGCCGTGCTGCTGCTCGGCACAGTGAGCACCGCTTATGCGCAGGAAAATGATACCGGCAGCAATTCATCGCTGACGGTGTCCACCGCAGCAGTCGGGAATGCCGACTACACCAAAACCGAGAATGTCTATGCCCGGCTCAGCGCCGACGGCTCGGCAAACGGCGCTTATATCGTCAACCACTTCCGTGTCAATAAGGCCGGAGAGATCACCGATTACGGCAGCTTCTCCGATGTGACGAACCTCTCCACTACCGAGAGCCTTACTGCAAAAGATGGTGCTGTCCGCTTCTCAGCGCAGGCCGGAAACTTCTACTATCAGGGGAATATGACCACGGCAGAGCTGCCTTGGAATTTTCAGATCACCTATACACTGGACGGAAAAACCGTCACGCCGAAGGAACTGGGCGGCAAGTCCGGCGCTTTGAAGATTCACTTCCAAGGCAAGAAAAATCCAAAGGCCGACGCTGTGTTCAGTGACAATTATGTGATGCAGGTGTCCCTGACGCTGGATAATGACACCTGTGCCAATATTCAGGCACCCGGTGCGACCATGGCTGATGCCGGGGACGGCACGCAGCTTTCCTTCACCGTGCTGCCCGGTGCGGATGCCGACTTCACCATCGAAGCGGATGTGCAGAATTTCTCCATGTCCGGTTTCTCCATCGCAGCCGTTCCGTACAGCATCAGCGTGGATATGGACGGCTTTGACACCGACGACCTGACCAGTCAGTTTTCGGAATTGACCGATGCTGCCAAGCAGCTGAACGACGGTGCAAAGGAACTGCTGGACGGCATCCGCAAGCTGAACGACGGTGGCGGCTCTGTATTGGACGGTTCGGCGCAGATACAGGATGGGCTTTCGGCGTTGAGCAGCAATTCACAGTCCATTGTGGATGCCTCGGCACAGTTTAGCAGCGCCCTTTCCGCCATCAGCACCCAGCTTGCACAGGCTGACCTCAGCGGTCTTTCCCAGCTTTCGCAGCTTCCCGGTGGACTGGAACAACTCTCCGGAGCGCTGGATCAGCTCTCAGCGGGACTCGGCCAGCTGAAAGAGGGCTTTGATACCGCCTATCAGGCCATGGACGGTGCCGTGCAGAACGGGGTGGTATCCGCACCGACACAGGAGGAACTGGCTGCCATGCAGGCTGCCTGCGCTGCTGATCCCTCCGCGCTGTCCGGTTATCAAAAGCTGCTGCAAGCCTATCAGCAATACCAGACCTTGGTCGCCGTGTGGAACAATGTAAAGCCGGCCTTTCAGGCGGTGAGCGGTGCGCTGGATGCAAGCGGTGAAACCTCTGTGATTTCCGGTATCGGAACGGTATCGGCAACGCTGCACACCATGTCCGCCTCCATGACCGATGCGCTGGGCGATGAGGATATAGAAGCCATGCTCGGACAGCTCCGCTCCGGTCTTGCCGAGCTCTCCGCAGGCTATGCGGACTTTCACGGCGGACTTTGCGCCTATGCGGAGGGGATTCAGACCTTGTCCGGAAATTACGGCGCATTTCACAGCGGTCTGCGGGATTACACCGGCGGCACCGGCTCTCTGGCCGACGGCGCAGGCACATTTGCAGACGGCATGAACGAATTTGCCGATGGAGTCAGTCAGATCCCCGGCAAAATACAGGACACCATCGACGAGATGATGGAGCAGTACAGCAGCTCCGATTATGACGCCGTTTCCTTTACCGACAGCCGGAATGAGAACATCCGCTCCGTACAGTTCGTGATCTCCACCGACGGCGTAGAACTGCCTGAAACCGTTTCCTTTGCCGCCGAGGAAGAACATCTTTCCTTCTGGGATCGCTTGCTGGCGTTGTTTGGGCTGCGATAAACAAGTAGGCAAAGTTGAAAAGAGGTTCCGTTATGTCCGTTGATTTTGAGTCGGTAAAAGCAAAAATAGAAGAAAAGCTGCCGAAAATGCTGCCTAAAGCGGTCAAATGGATCCTTGTCCACCTCTTGATGCTGCTCTACCATTTCAGAATGCCGATTTGGGTCACGGCACTCAAAGCATCAAAAACGGTTAAGAAGATCAAGGCTGGCCAGCATGGCAGCGAAGAAGAAACACCCCCTGTTGTGGAAAGTGTGCCCTTGCGCCACGAAAAACTTCGGGCGCGCAGGGACGCTCGCCGCGGCAGACGGAATGAAATACATTTTTAATTCGAGATGAAAAGATAACTATGGTTTATGTCATTTATATTTTAGCCGGACTGGGAGCCGGCGTTGTTACCGGGCTTGCGGGCCTTTCTGCGGCGGTCATCATCACGCCTATGCTGGTCAGTCTGTGCGGCTGGGCCAGCTATGATGCCGTAACGGTGGCGCTGGCCTCCGATGTGCTGGCAAGTCTGCTGTCCGCTTATACTTACTATAAAAACAGGAATATCGACCTGCGGCGTGGTGCATTGGTTACACTCACTGCATTTCTCGGAACGGTACTGGGAAGCTACTGCGGGTATCTGTTCAGCCGCAGCAACCCGGATGGACTGGGCTACCTCTCCATGGCGACCACTATCCTGCTGGGCATCAAATTTCTGATTAAGCCCATGAACGGCGGTACAGATGCGATGGCGAAGCCCTCCGATGCCACCCGGAAAACCGTTCGGGCTGTGTTGCTGGGCTGTGTCATCGGCTGGGTCTGCGGCTTCACCGGCAGCGGCGGCGGTGTGCTGATGCTGATGGTGTTCTCGCTGGTGCTGGGCTATAACCTGAAAGTCGCTGTGGGAACCAGCACAATGGTCATGACGCTGGTTGCCCTGACCGGCGCTGTCAGTCACATTTCTATGGGCGCACAGATTTTCCCTGTTCCCATGCTGATCGTGGTGATTTCCTGTCTGCTGGGTGCGCTGGTGTCGGCCAAATTCGCCAACAAGTGCGAGATCACAAGGCTCAATAAGATCGTCGGTGTCGTGCTGACGATTTTGGGTGTTGCTACGATCCTCATTAAGGTGCTGTAAGCATAGCAATAATCGCCGCTTCCGAAGAACTGAAGCGGCGATTTCCTTATTAGTTAAATCGTAAAAATGATTTCGTCTAATACAGCTTCTGCGGCTCTGCTGCAATCAGCTTGTTGCGGAATCGGTTCAGCCCCTCAATGATAAGCCGCCATTCCTGGCGGTTCAGTTCCACATAGTATTTCTGCTTCATACGCAGTTCCTCCTTTGCATTTCTGCAATCATTGTAGCAGGAGGAATAACGAAAATCGAATGTGCGAATAAAAGAAAATCACCAAGAAAAGTCTGCAATAGACTAATCTTGGCGATTTTTCCTTGCCCTCGCTACGCCTGATAACTCATTGTGTTCAATACTTCGTTATTAGTCCGTAGCAAAAGGATGGGATTTCTTTTTTGAAAAGAACCGGCTGCCGGAACTCGCTGCCTTACATCACCGACAGCATATTGTACCGCTTCAGCAGCTGGATGTCCTCCTTGGACACGCGCAGGTCCTGCAAAAACTCCGGCGTCTCGGCCTGTATGGTTTTGGACAGAAACACCTTGGTAGAGGTGGGCATAATAGGCCGGCAGGAAATGCCGAAGCCCTGGCCCCACTTTGTCCCGGCGTTCAGATAGGACGCAGGCACGCACACCAGGTATATGTCCATCTCCGTATCCCGGTTGTGGGTGACGATATTGCTCAGGGCGTCGTAGTGGCTGAGGGCGCCCAGATATGTGTTTTCGCAGTTCTGATACTGCCGGTAATCCTGGAAATTCATGTACAGAGCCACGTCGTAGGTGTGGGGGCCGGTCTTGGCCCGGATGTCGATGACACTGCGGACCAGACTGCCATTGCGCCCGTCGAAATAGTACATGTACAGCCGCTCCACGCCCCGGAAAAAGGCCGGCACGCTGTCGGCCTCCAGCTCCTCTGCGGGCATGGGCGCGTAGTACAGCAGCTTCTCCGGCGGCACGCCCAGGGTCGCCGCGATCTCATACAGCGTCACCACATCTATGGCGATCTGCCCGCTCTCGTATTTGGACACGGTGGCCCCGGTCTTGTGCAGCAGCTCCGCCAGCTCCGCGATCTTCAGGCCTCGCTTTTTCCGGTAATATTTGATCTTCGCTCCGATCTCCGCTGTCAACATCATGGCACTTTCCTCAAAATCATATTTTGGTGATTTGTTCCCTTGCTTTTCAGTATAGCCGCATTTTTTGCCCTGTGCAAGCTGAAACTTAATTTTAAGGAAAGTTTTTAAGCGCCGGTATTCCTGAAAGGTAAATGGCGCACTTTGACTCTGCAGCGTCTGACTGCTATTATAAACCCAACAAACGGAAGGAGCGCTGCCATATGACTTATAATTTTGACGAGATCATCGACCGCCGCCACACCAATTCCGAAAATGTGGACGGCTGGCGTCCCTACATCTTCCATTGTGGCCCGGAGCGGGTTTTCCCCTACAAGGACGAGGAGTTCATCCGGATGTGGGTGGCGGACATGGAGTTTGCCGTGGCCCCGGAGATCCGCCAGGCCATCATCGACCGGGTGAACCGGCAGATCCTGGGCTACTCCATCGTGTCTGACGATGGGTATTATGAGGCCCTGCGCACCTGGTGCGAGAGCCGGTACGGCTGGTCGTTCCCCAAGGAGCAGCTGACGTTCTCCCCCGGTGTCATCCCGGCCCTGTATCAGCTTGTGGAGGACCTGGCAAAGCCCACCGGTGGCAAGGTGCTGACCATGACCCCGGCCTACGGCTTCTTCCTCCATGCCTGCGAGTATAACGGCGTAGAGCTGGTGACCTCCCCCCTGCGGGAGGAAAACGGCCGCTTCACGGTGGACTGGGCGGACTTCGAAAAGAAGGCGTCCGACCCTGCGGTGAAGGTGTTGATGCTCTGCAATCCCCACAATCCCACCGGCCGCATCTGGACGGAGGAGGAGCTGCGCCGCATGGCGGAGATCATCGAGAAGAACCGGCTCTGGGTGGTGTCCGACGAGATCCACTGCGACCTGCTCCGCACGGGCCTGCGGCATATTCCCATGGGCAAGGTCATGCCGGACTATGAGCGGCTCATCACCTGTATGTCCGCCAGCAAGACCTTCAACCTGGCGGGTCTGCTGCACTCCAATATCATCATCCGCAGCGGCGAGGAGCGGGCCCGCTTCCAGGCCCGGGATAAGAACATCGGCGCGGTGAACCCCCTGTCCATCGCGGCGCATAAGGCGGCCTATGAGCACGGCGGTGCGTGGCTGGAGCAGCTGAGGGCCTATGTGGACGGCAACCTGGCCCTGGTGGATACATTCCTGCGGGAGAATATCCCCGGCGCAAAGTTCACCGTTCCGGAGGCCACTTATTTCGCCTGGGTGGACCTGGGCCATGTGCTGCCCCAGGTGGAGGACCTGCCGGACTTTTTCGCCAACAAGGCCGGCGTGCTGCTGGAGGGCGGCGACGGTCTGTTCGTAGGCAATGCCAGGGGCTATATCCGGCTGAACCTGGCCATGCCCCGTGCCACAGTGCAGACCGGCCTGGAGCGCATTGCAGCGGCCATTGACGCGCAGCGTGCCAAAGACTGAGCCCGCCCATCCGAAGAAAGAAATAAAGGCCGCCCTTTCGGGCGGCCTTCCGCATGCCAAAAAGTATTCTGCAGCCTGTCAGTTCAGGTGCTTTTCAAAGTTGCCGCCTACCCGCACGCCCTCCTGCACAATGAAGAATGCGTGGGGATCGATGCGCTGCACCTCCTGGCGGAGGGTCTGGATCTCGTACTTGCTCAGGCATACGCACAGCACCTCCAGGGGCTGGCCGGTGTAGCCGCCGTAGCCCTGCCAGTAGGTGACGCCACGGTCCAGCCGCTCCATGATGAACTGGGGCAGCTCCGGGTGCTTCTCCTTGGTGAAGATCAGCACCTGCACGGTGATGCCCTGCTGATGGCAGCGGTCCACAAACAGGCTGTTGAACACCGTGTAAATGGAGGAATAGATGGCGGTGGTGGCGTCAAACAGGATCAGGCACAGGGTGTAAAGCACGGCGTTGCAGGAGATGCTGAACTTGCCCACGGTGAAGCTCTTGCCCTTCTTGCTCAGGTACAGGCCCAGAATATCCAGCCCGCCGCTGCTGCATGCGCAGGTGAGGATCAGCCCCCCGGCAAAGCCGTTGACAATACCGCCCAGCAGACAGCTGGTGAGCATATCCTGGATGATAGGCTCCGCCGGCACGGGGATCAGCGTGAGGAACAGGGAGTTGCTCACGGTGCACACCACCGTGCGCAGGACGAAGGAACGGCCCAGGTTCTTCCACGCCATCCAAAGCAGGGGGATATTCAGCAGCAGGTACAGGATACCCGAAAAGTCAAAGCCCATGTCCAGGCCCAGCCTTTGGGTGGCCACGGTGCGGATGAGCTGGCAGAAGCCCAGCAGACCGCCGGTGTATAGATTTTGGGGCACAATGAACAGATTGATGGCCACAGATGACAGCAGCGTCCCCAGGACCCCCACACAGAGCCGCAGCCAGCGGTTATGCAGCAGCTTGCCGAACATAGCGCAGACCTCCTTTTTCTTCTTGCCCCCATTATTCCCGGTTTCCGGGCAAAAGTCAAGCCGAATCTTACAAACTGTACCGCAGAGATTTATACAGCCGCTCCATGCTCCGGGCCAGGGAGCGGGAAACGGTGGATTTGTTCAGCCCCAGCTCCTGGGCGATGGCGGTGACGCTCATGCCGCCGGTGAATCGCATCTGCAGGATCTCCCGCTGCCGGGGGGTCAGCTCCTGCCGCACCGCCAGGGGGAGGTTGCTCAGCAGCCGGCGGATGCGATCCTGGTTGTCCCCGGACTGCTCCTGCTTCCACAGGCACAGGCTGGCGATGTCGATGGGGTCGTAGGCCTCAGAGGGTGTAATATGCATTTTTGCGGTACCCCCTGTCATAGTAGCGGGCGGTAAGCTCCGCCAGCTGGCGTGTCTGTCGGTGCAGGGGCTCCAGGTCCCGGATGCGCCGCTGCAGATGCTCGGCGCTCTCCCGGTCGCCGCACCGGGCCTGGGCCTGCCGCAGGAGGTCGATGCGCCGGTGCAGGGCCTGGGCCTGCTCCTGATACTGATAGGATAGCTGCTGTAGTGTCATGTTCTCCTTCTCCTTTCCCGTACATAAAAAAATGTGGATTCACGGAACTTTTTTGTTGACAAAGGCCGGCATTTATGGTAGCATAATGTTCGCTGGTTGTTGTGCTGGTGTAGCTCAGCTGGTAGAGCAGCTGATTTGTAATCAGCAGGTCGGGGGTTCGAATCCGTCCACCAGCTCCAAATTCATATGTATATGGGGGATTTCCCGAGTGGCCAAAGGGGACAGACTGTAAATCTGCTGGCGATGCCTTCGGTGGTTCGAATCCACCATCCCCCACCAAAAAGCCGATTGCGCAAGCGATCGGCCTTTTTGTTTATCCGGGGCCGTCTCCCCTGGGCATTGCCCTTGGCAGCCCTCTCCTGCCGGACGCATATGCGCCCGGCTTTCTTGACGCCGCATATGCCATCTTTCCGCTTCTTTTTCCAAAGTTTTCCTGTTAATCACAAATTTCTTGGTTCGAACCCTACAATATCACAAGAATCTTGTTATGTCAATACTAAAATAACAAGATTCTTGTAATTTTGGTTGACAAAGCCAGGGAAATGTCGTACACTGTGTCTAAGGATGTCGAAAGAAGTCGGGAGGGGATGCAACGTGGGATTTGGCGAACAGCTGCGTCGGCGGCGGAAGGAATTGGGCCTCAGCCGGGAGGAACTGGCGGACAAGCTGGGGGTGACCCGCTCGGCGGTGGGCAACTACGAGACCGGCCTCAGTACCCCTAAGGAGAGCGTGCTGCTGCGGCTGTTCGACGTGCTGCAGGTGGAGCCCAACTACCTCTACCGGGACTTTTACGCCGCCGGCCGGGCGGGCCAGGCCGTCAGTGAGGAGGAGCAGTCCCTGCTGAAGAAGTACCGGGAGCTGGGCCTCGCCGGCCGGCAGACCCTGAGCCTCATGCTGGATGCCCTGGGCCTGATGCAGGCGGAGGCGGAGCAGGACCGCCCGGCCCCGGAAGCGCGGACCATCCCCCTGTACTGCTCCCCGGCGGCGGCGGGGTACGCGGCCCCGGTGTTCGGGGAGGATTACGAGCTGCTGCCGGTGGCGGAGGACGTGCCCCCCGGGGCGGAGCTGGCGGTGCGGATCCAGGGGGACAGCATGGAGCCGTACATCCACGACGAATCCGTGGTGTATGTAAACCACGATCCTCTGCGCCCCGGCGACGTGGGCATCTTCTGCGTGGACGGGGATATGCTGTGCAAGCAGTATTACCGGGACCCTATGGGTACGGTGTATCTGTTCTCCCTCAATCGCCGCCGCAGCGATGCCGACCAGGTGCTCACCGCCGGCAGCGGCCGCAGCCTCACCTGCTTCGGCCGGGTGATGCTCCACACGCCGCCCCTCCCCATTTAAAACAGAAAGAAACGGAGATGTTGCCCGCTTACGGGCAACATCTCCGTAAATTTTTTTGAAAAGCATCCCAGAGTTCGCGTCCGCAGCAGACCGCGATCCCCTTCGCCGGTACTTAGAGGATGAACCCGCCGTCACAGGTGAGCACCTGGCCGGTGATGAAATCCGCCGCCGGATCGGCCAAAAAGGCCACCGCCGCCGCGATGTCCTCCGGAGTGCCCAGGCGGCCCATAGGCGTCTGCTCCGCCAGCTGGGGCAGCAGCTCCTCCGGCAGCTCATCCAGCATATCCGTGCGGATGACCCCCGGGGCCACGCAGTTCACCCGGATGTGGCTGGGCGCCAGCTCCGCGGCCAGGGACCGGGTCAGGCCGATGAGGGCCGCCTTGGTGGCGGAGTAGGCCACCTCGCAGCTGGCGCCCCGCTGGCCCCAGATGGAGGAGACGTTGATGATGCAGCCCTCATGCTCGTGGAGCATGTGGGGCAGAACGGCCCGGCTGGCGTAAAAGGCGCCGTCCACATTCACGGAGAAAAATTCATGCCACCGGGCATCCGTCAGGTCCTGAAACAGGCACTGCCCGGCGATGCCGGCGTTGTTCACCAGCAGGGAAACGGGCCCGAGGGTCTGCTCCACCTGCCGGACCATGGCCTCCACCTGCTCCCGCTGGGATACGTCCGCCTGGCAGATCATAGCCCGGCGGCCCTGGGCCGTCAGCTGCCGGGCCAGCTCCTGGGCCTTGTCTCGGCGCACCCGGTAGCCGATGGCAACGGCCCATCCTCTGTTGGAAAGCTCCGTGGCAATGGCACGTCCGATGCCCCGGGATGCCCCTGTGACCAGCGCGATTTTCTCCATGATATTCGTCCTCCTCCGGGCTTGATGGAGCTATTATAACAAATTCTCCCCGTCCGCGCAAGAAAAGTGTTGACAAATGCCTGTGGACAGGGTATTATAGTACTGTTCTTGCGCGGTTAGCTCAGCTGGTAGAGCACATGCTTGACGTGCATGGGGTCACAGGT
>CAMBKF010000022.1 GCA_945868085.1 uncultured Oscillibacter sp. | reverse complement strand
GGGGGGGAGACGGTGCAGTGCTCGCGACATGTGCGTGAGAGAAAATACCTCTCAGTCGGCAAGTGTGGAATTTGTGCGCCAGCGGCGCACAAATTATGCGCGCAGCAGACTGCAAACCTTTTGCCGGAAAAACCCAGAGGGTTTTTCGACAGTCTCAGGCGCACCCAGGGGGTGCGTCTTTTTTTGATTTTGTCTTATTCCGACAAAAGGATGCGGTCGTTATCCAGGGCCTTGCCGGCGCCGCTCTTGAACTTATTCAGCAGGTCCTCCACGGTCATGCCCGCCCGCTCCGGCCCGGCCACGTCCAGGATGATATGGCCGCTGTCCATCATCAGGGTGCGGTTGCCCAGCTCCAGGGCCTGGTGCATATTGTGGGTGACCATGAGGGTGGTGATGTGATTTTCCGAGACGGTCTGGCGGGTGATTTCCAGCACCTTTTCCGCCGTGGCAGGGTCCAGGGCCGCCGTGTGTTCGTCCAGCAGCAGCAGTTTGGGGGGCTTGAAGGTGGCCATC
Source organism: uncultured Oscillibacter sp. (assembly GCA_945868085.1). Lineage (GTDB taxonomy): Bacteria > Bacillota > Clostridia > Oscillospirales > Oscillospiraceae > Vescimonas. The sequence continues at coordinate 32,323 of CAMBKF010000022.1, read as the reverse complement.
ATCAGCGTCAGCGCCTGGCGCTGGCCGCCGGAGAGCAGGCCCACGGGCTGCTTCATGCGATCCTCCAGGCCCATATCCAGCTGGGCCAGCTTCTCCCGGAAGGCGGCCTTCTCCGCCCGGGTCACATGGCTCAGCCAGCCGCCGGAGGCCGCCGCCAGGGCCAGATTTTCCTCGATGGTCATATGGGGGGCGCTGCCGCGCATGGGGTCCTGGAACAGGCGGCCGATCTGCCGGGAGCGCTGATACTCCGGCTGGAAGGTGATGTTCTTGCCGTCCAGGTAAATGTTTCCGCTGTCGGTGAAAAAGCTGCCGCAGATGGCATTGAACAGGGTGGATTTGCCCGCGCCGTTGGAACCGATGATGGTGACGAAGTCACCGGGGTCCAGGTGCAGGCTCAGGTCTCGCAGGGCTACCTTTTCGTTGATGGTGCCGGGGTTGAAGGTCTTGGAGATGTGGTCGATCTTCAGCATGTCAGCGGGCCTCCTTTCGCGCGGCCATACGGCGGCGCAGCAGCGGCAGCTGCTTTTTGAAATAGGGCGTTGCGATGGCCAGCACCACGATCACCGAGGATACCAGCTTCAGCATGAAGGCGGGCATATCCAGCCGCAGGGCGATGGTATACACCAGGCGGAAGGCGAAAGCGCCCACCACCATGCCGATGGCCCGCTTGAGGATGCTGCCCTTGCCCATGAGCACCTGGCCCATGAGCAGGGAGGCCAGGGCGATGGTCACCATGCCGGTGCCGATGTCGATGCTGACGGATTTCTGGCTCTGGGCCAGCAGGCAGCCGGACAGGCCCGTAAAGGCATTGGCTATGCACAGGCCCACGATGGTGGTGAAGGTGGGGTTGATGGAGGAGGAGCGGACCATGTCGGGGTTATCGCCGGTGGCGCGGATGGCAAGGCCCAGGCGGGTGCGCAGGAACAGAGCCAGAAACGCCACCACGGCGATGACGGCGATGACGGCCACGAACAGCTTATACTGCTCGGAAAGGAAGGTGCCCGCCAGCAGCGCCTTGGCCTTGGTGAAGACGGTATCGGTCTTGTTCATGTTCAGCAGGGACGAGCCGCCCATGACGGCGATATTGATGGAGTAAAGCCCGGTATTGACGATGATGCCTGCCAGGAGGCTGTCGATGCCCATCTTCGTCTGCAGCAGGGCGGTGATGAAGCCGGAGAGGATCCCGGCGGCCATGGCGGCCAGGATGGCCAGGTACGGGTGCCCGGCGATGGCCACGGTGGCGCCCACGGCGGCGCCCAGGGTGAAGCAGCCGTCGGTGGACAGGTCGCAGACATTGAGCATGGAGTAGCTCAAAAACAGCGCCAGCACCGTCAGCGAGCAGATGAGGCCCAGCTCCAGAGCGGTTTGGACCAGGGATAAAACGTTCATGGGAGGTTCTCCTTTAATTGGGATTTGCGGGGGAGGGGTACAGATTGCCACGGGCGTGGTGCGCCCTCGCAATGACACATTACAAGAAATGCGGTGGGATGGGCCGATGTGGGGAGCGAATCGAGCGCTGCCAGTGGCAGAAGAAGCGAGATGAGCGAGTGGCCGCGGTCAAAATTTCAAGCGTCCGCCGTAAGGCAGCGCGGAAATTTTGGGCACCGCAACAGGGCCATCGGCCCCTACGAAAGAACATGGGAACCTTTGCCCATTAGCAGGGCGGGGTTGTGCCCCGCCCTGCTGATGGATATTTGGCTTCTTATTTATTCACGTCGTCGAAGCTCTCGGCGGTGACAATGGACTGGACCTTGGTGCACAGGGGGGCGAAGGTCTTGGCCAGCTCATCATAGTTCAGGCCCAGCTCCTGGCAGACATCGGTGTTGATAGTGGCGGTGCCGTTGTCGAAGGTCAGCACGGCGGTGGTGGCGGGCTTGTTGCCGTCCAGGAGGATGCCGGCGACCATATTGGCGGTCTCCACGCCCAGGTTGGCGTAGTCCACGCCGTAGCCCAGGAATGCGCCGTTCAGGGCGAAGGAGTCAGCGCCGGTGTAGTGGGGGATGCCGGCCTTGGCCAGGGTCTCATAGATAGCCAGCTCGGCGGTCATCACGGTGTTGTCGGTGGGGGTGAACACGGCGTCGACCTTGTCAGCGATAAGGCTGTTTACGGCCAGGCTGATCTCATCGGTGGTGGTGCCGTTGTAATCCTTATAGGCCACACCCTTCTTATCCAGGTTCGCCTTGGCGTTCTTGATGGGGGTGGTGGAGGAGTCCTGACCCTGGTCATACAGCAGGGCGATATTCTTGGCATCGGGGTTGGCGGCGAAGATCAGATCCAGCACGGAGTCGGTATCCAGGTAGTCGGAGGTGCCGGTGATGTTGGCACCGGGGGCCTCCAGGCTCTCCACCAGGCCGGCGCCTACGGGATCGGACACGGCGGCGAAGACCACGGGGATGTCGGTGCCCTCGGTGGCGGCCTGCATGGCTACGGCCACGGGGGTGGCAACGCCGATCATCAGGTCCACCTTGTCAGCCATGAAGTTGGCGATGATCTGATTCAGCACGGCGGAATCGGCGTTGCAGTTGTCATACTTGATGTCGAAGGCGACGCCCTTCTCCTGGCCGATGGCCTTGAGCTGGGACTCGATATTGGAAACGATCTGATTCAGGGATGCGTCATCCACATAGTTGCAGATGCCGACTTTATAGGTCGTGGTACCGGATGTGCTGCCGGAATTGTTATCCGTCTTTTTGCCGCAGGCGAACAGGGACAGGGCCAGCAGGGCGGCCAGGGCCAGGGCCAGCATACGCTTTACGATGTTCTTTTTCATTTTTTGTTACCTCCAAAATTTGATATAGGTTTTCGGGCGGCGGATGGAGGGGCCGTTGCCGGCGGCCTGGATTTTAAAAACAAAAAAGACCCTTGCCCCACATGGGACAAAAGCCTTTGCTTCTGCGATACCACCCAAATTGACATCTTGCGATGCCCACTCGCTTTTACGCACCACCATGCGTACCCCACGGATAACGGGAGGGTTCCCGTCGGACCCTACTTAGGAAAAACTTCCTGTTCAAGCCGCCCTCGGAAGGCCATTCACACTGCCGCGCACCGCTCCGATCTCACCACCCGGAACTCTCTTGGGATACCCTGTGCTGTGCTACTTTTCTTCCTCACAGGTTTAACTTTTGAAATTAACGGCATTATAACTGCATTTGCGGCGCTTGTCAAGGGCTGTCCGGGAAAAATATTGACGAAAAAGCACGGGGGCTTTGACTTGCGTTCTGTGGAGTGTTACAATAGCACCAGCTTGATGACCGGGAGGAAAACACTGTGATCTACTACACCGCCGACCTGCACTTTCACTATGCCCCGTTGCTGCCGGGCCGTCCCTTTGCCAGCGTGGAGGAGATGGACGCGGCCCTTATCCGCGGCTGGAACGAGACCGTGACGGAGGAGGACACGGTGTATGTGGTGGGGGACGTGGGCTATAACGGCGGCTATGTGCCCCTGGACGCCCTCAGGCAGCTCCGGGGCCGCAAGCATCTCATCCGCGGCAACCACGACACGGGCTTTGAGGACGCCGGGCGGCTGTACGACTGCTTTGAGACCGTCACGGACTTCAGCGAGATCGACGACGGCGACAGCCACATTATTCTATGCCACTATCCCATTATATACCGCAAGCGGGGGTACATGATCCACGGCCACCTGCACCACGGACGGGGGGAGGAGTTTCAGATGCTCCGTCAGCTCCCCAAGGTGCTCAACGCCGGGGTGGATGTGAATTTTTACCGGCCGGTGACCCTCCCGCAGCTCATCGAAAACAACCGGGCCTACTATGCCGGGGAGCTGGACGAGTGGATCCCGCCTCCGCCGCGCATAAAGCGGGGCACCGAGGGCTGGCTGCCGCCCAGGCCCGATTTCCGGCCCATTCCGCCGAAGCCGTAAGGACTGTCGGGAAAAACCGGAGGATTTTCCGAAACAAAGTACAGAGCGCCGCCCCGGGTCAGGCCCGGAGCGGCGCTTGGATTTGGAACTTTATTATTTATTCGGCCGATTTTTTCTTTCTGCCCAGGGACAGGCCGCCCTCCATAGCCACCAGCGAGAGCATCATCAGCGCCGCGCCTATATAGCCCCGGACCGTGAGCCGCTCCCCGGCGAAGAAGAAGGCCACAATGGCGGAAAACAGCGGCTCCAATGTGAAGATCAGCCCCACATGGACGGCGGAGGTGTGCTTTTGCTGCACGGCGGTGATGGCGAAGGCGATGCCCGTGCAGAAGATGGACAGGAACAGGGCGCTGGCCCAGCCGGTGGCCGACTGGGGCAGGCAGGGCGTCTCGAACAATACGGACAGCACCAGCATGGCCATGCCTGTGACCAACTGCTGGAACACGCCCAGGTGAAGGGCGTCCACCTCCGGCAGGCGCACCGCGTGCTCCACCACCAGCAGGTTGATGCCGTAGCCCAGGGCGCACAGCAGGCAGATGAGGTCCCCCGGCGCGGGGCGGAAATCATTGCCCAGGGTCAGCAGCGCCAGGCCCACCGCGCACAGCAGCAGGCACAGCAGCATCCGCCGCTCCGGCTTTTTCCGGTAGACCAAAAAGCTCAGAATGGGCGTGGTGACCACCGGCAGCGAGCAGATGAACCCGGCGTTGGAGATGGAGGTATACAGCAGGCCCACGGTGGCGCCGATGTAGGTGAGCGTCAGCGACAGGCCCGCCGGGATGGCCCACAGCAGGGTCTTGCGGCTTACATGCCGCAGCTTGGGAAACAGCACGACCCCCAGCAACACGAAGGCCAGCAGAAACCGGAACGCGCACAGGGCGAAGGGCGGCATCTCCGCCAGGGCCAGGTCGGACAGATAGTATGAGCAGCCCCAGAAGCCGGTGACCAGCACCAGCAGCAGATCGGCTTTTCTTTGCGGCGTCATGGGAGGATCCTCCTGCGATCATAGATAAAGGGAAGGCGGGGCGGCCCGCCTTCCCATTTTATTTTATACCAATCCCACTCCGGGCGCAAGGAAAATGTCGGTTTTTGCCGGCCCTATACAGGCCAGGCGCACTATACCGGGACACATCCGCCCGGATGAGAGGTTTTTCTGCTCAAATTTGAGAATTATATTGTGTTTGCCCGGGAGCGATGATATAATGACCTCAAAGTGAAAGTTAGCCTGCTCTAACTGAGTTCTTGGCCGGAAAATTTTGGCGATTTTGCCCGGGCGCAGCCCGGCGGACATAAAGGAGGAAAACCATGAGACTGTATTCGGAAAAAGTGAAAGCGTTTTCGGCGGCGCATCCGTGCCGGACCGTGATCGTCGGCGGCGCACAGTTTCGCTATGTTCTGGGGGAAAAAGAGGGCGGAAAGACCCTGGTATTCCTGAACGGCGGCATGAACACGCTGGAAATGTGGATGGACTATGTGGACGGGCTGGCCGGGGAGTGCCGGGTGCTGCTGTTTGACTATCCCCAGCAGCTGCGCACCAACCAGGCCCTTGTAGAGGGGATGCACGCGTTTTTTCAGGAACTGGGCATTCAGAAGCCCATCTTTGTGGGTGCCAGCGACGGCGGCATGGTGGCGCAGATCTATGTGCAGAAATATCCGGGGGAAGCGGGCGGACTGATCCTCATTTCCACCGGCGGCATGGACGCCGATACCCTGAAAAGCCTGAAGAAGAAATACTTCCTGGCGCCGGTCATGCTCTGGTACATGAAGCGCTGCAACTACGAAAAGCTGAAGCCAAAGCTGATAAAGGCAAGTCTGAGCCATATCCGCAACGAGAGCGCGGAGGAGATCGCCTACGCCAAAGATATGTTTGAAACCATCTTCCGGGACTATAAGCAGGAAAAGGATGTGCATATCTCCGGCCTGCTGGCTGACCTCATGAACCAAAAGCCTGTGACCGAGGCGGATTTCGCGGCGCTGGCCGGGCGGATCCTGCTGATCCTGCCGGACCAGGACTTCTTCTCGGGGAAGATGCAGGAGGACCTGATCCGCCTTATGCATGGCCCGCAGATCTGCTACGTTTCGGGCGGGCATCTGTCGACGCTGCTGAAGGCGGAGGACTATATCCGCACTATCCGGGCGTTTCTGAGCCGGTAATGAGGGGGCCTGCCCGTGAAAAAATTCAACTACACCATGAATCACCGGGCCGATGAGGCCTATATGGCAGAAATGTGCCATGAGGGCTGGGCGGCCACAGGCCTTGTGGAGGGTGTGTGGACATTTGAGCCGTGTAAACCGGATCAGTACACATTCCGCGTAGGCTACCTGCGGGGCATGAGCGGCGGCCAGGTGGAGGAGCTGAAGCGCCGCCTGGCGGGGGAGGGCATCGAATTTGTGTCCCGGTACTCCTTTTGGGCTATTTTCCGCAGCGAGCACGATTTCCAGCTCTATACGCCGGAGGAGGAGCTGGCCATCTGCGAGAAGATCCGCCGGCCCATGCCCTGGGGCAGCGCCGTCAGCTGGCTGGCGGCTGCGGGAACTCTGTGGCTGGGGGTCAAGGTCAGCGGGTGGTTTGGCATTTTGTGCGCGGTGCTGGCCCTGTACGCGGCCATGTGTACCTGCCTGGGAATTTCCTACACCCGTCTGATCCGCCGACTGAAAAGAGAGCGGGCGTGACCATCCCACCTGGGGCCTGCGCGGCGGAGTATGCGCTAAAAAAGGAAGACACGCAAAAGCGTGTCTTCCTTTTTGGTGCCGGTGGCCGGACTCGAACCGGCACGCTGTCGTCAGCGGTGGATTTTGAGTCCACTACGTCTACCAATTCCATCACACCGGCAGGTGCCTGCTTATTATAGCGTACTTCCCGCCGTATTTCAAGAGGAAAATTTGTGCCGGGCTCCGCTTTTTGCACCGGAGAAAATGCAAAACAGGGACTACCCAAGGCGGAAGAAATGTGGTATAGTATACTCTGAATAAAAATCGAAACCGGGGAGGGAAAAGCCGTGAAACGTTCTGCGAGGAAAATACTGATCGTACTGGCCTATTTGGCGCTGGCGCTGGGACTGTGCGGCTGCTCGCTGGAGACCTCGGCGGAGAATCTGTTCACCCTGCCCCAGGTGCCGGTGGAATACACGGGCCTGGCCAACACCCTCAATTCCTACCTGGACAGCGGCTATGAGTATATCACACCCTCCAGCGGCAATAATATCCAGTCCCTGCAGATGATCGACATGGACGGCGACGGGGAGAAAGAAGCGGTGGCGTTTTTCCGCCGCACTGCGGACGACAACCCCCTGAAGATCCTGATTTTCCGGGAGGAGAAAGGCACCTTCTCCCTATACTGCACCATAGAATCCGGCGGCACCTCCATCGACTCCGTGTCCTTCCGGGATTTCAACGGAGACGGACGGCTGGAGGTGGCCGTGGGCTGGCGGGTCAGCACCGAGGTGCAGACCGTGGCCGTATATGAGCTGAAGCCGAACCAGGCCAATGTGCTGATGCAGAGCGGCTATCTGCGCTATGTGGTGGACGATCTGGACAGCGACGGACGGTTTGACCTGCTGCTCATCCGGTCGGAGACGGAGGGCGGATGCCTGGCCGAACACTATACCTGGCAGGAGGGCGAAATGCGCGTGGGCGGCACCTGCCAGCTGCGCTGCACGCCGGCGGAGCTGAACCGGGGCAGCATTGTGTGCGGCAAGCTGGACAGCCAGAAGACGGCGGCCTTCGTTACTGCCGTGAACGGGGGCAACACCGCCATGACGAATATCCTGCTCTGTCGGGGCGGACGACTGATCAATGTGGGGGCGGATGCCGAAACCGGCGTTACGGAGGTGCAGTATCCCTTCAGCCAGCTCCGGCCCCAGGATATCAATAGCGATGGCATCATCGAGATCCCGTATCCCGAGAAAAACGGCACCCGGCAGACCGGCGCGTTCTTCGCCTGGTACCGGTTTGACGACCGGGGCAACAGCGTCTGGGTCATGGACACCTACCACGACCTGACGGACGGCTGGTATCTGGTGCTCAACGACGACTGGCACGGCAATATGAACGGCACCCGCCTGGACACCACGGAAAACGGCACCTGCGTGACGCTGCAGGTGGGCGGCAAACCGGTGCTGTACCTATATAGCCTCAGCGGCGAGGAACGGGAGCGGGACGCCCAAACGGGCGGCCGGACGCTGGTGATGCAGCGGGCCAACGTGGCCTACGCCATGCGCATTACGGACGACGGTGCAGCGCTGGGCATCAGCAGCGCCTGGGTCAGCAGCCATTTCAATCTGATCTCCACGGCGTGGTCTGCCGGGAACTGAGAGGGGAGACAACCATGAAAAAGGTATTGGTATTAGAGGACGAGAGCAGCATCCGCAGCTTTATCGTCATCAATCTGCGCCGGGCCGGCTACGACGTTATCGAGGCCGAGAGCGGCGAGGAGGCGCTGGAAAAGCTCCAGCAGAACCCCGACACCCGGGTGGCGCTGCTGGACATCATGCTGCCGGGTATCGACGGCTTTGAGGTCTGCCGCCGCATCCGGGCCACCAATCTGCGCATCGGCATCATCATGCTCACGGCCCGGTCCCAGGAGATGGACAAGGTCACGGGCCTTATGACCGGGGCGGACGACTATGTGACCAAGCCCTTCTCCCCGGCGGAGCTCACCGCCCGGGTGGATGCCCTCATGCGCCGCAGCGGCGTGGCGGGCGAGGTGGCCGACCAGATCGACCAGCCGCCCTTCCTGCTCAACACCCGCAACCGCACCCTGGAAAAGGACGGCCGGCGCATCAAGCTCACACAGATGGAGTACGCCATCATGAAGATGTTTATGGAGAACCCGGGCAAGGCACTGTCCCGGGAGGAGATATTGGACCTTGTGTGGGGGAGGGACTATTTCGGCGAGCTGAAGATCGTGGATGTGAATATCCGCCGCCTGCGGCTGAAGATCGAGGACAACGCCACCAATCCTGCCTATATCACCACGGTTTGGGGGTACGGATATAAGTGGGAAGCATAATGCTGGACAAGGCGGAGGAGATGGGTAAGCCCGCCCCGAAAAGAAAACGCCGGCTGGTGGGCATGCGCCGGCGGTGGATCATTGGAAGCGTGCTTCCCGTTATTGCCATTCTGCTGCTCATCGCCGCGCTGACCTCGGTGATCCTGGTGGCCAACTTTTACAGCAACGCCCGCTCCGCACTGGAGAGCAAAGCCCGCTCCGGCGTGAGCTATTTCAACACCTATGTCATGGTCAGCTACAATGAATACTACCGCAACGCCGTGCTTTACGCCAAGGACTTTGAGGACGCGGATACCATCGAGCTGCAGTTCCTGGATAAAAACGGGCGCATCGACATTTCCAGCCGGGGCCAGACCATTGGCCTGACGCCGGAGACCACGGAGGTCCGCCGGGCGCTGGAAAGCGGGAAGATGGAAAACTTCTCCGGCAAGGATCCTCTCACCGGGGAGAACATCCTGGCGGTGTCGGCACCGCTGGAATTTGACGGCAGCGTGGTGGGCGTTCTGCGCCTGGTCACGGCCACAAGAGAGCTGGACAAGCAGGTGGCCCTGCTAACCCTGGCCATTATGGGCATCGCCGTGGTCATCAGCGGCGTGGTGCTGGCGGTGAACCTGGCCTTCATGCGGAAGATCGCCCTCCCCGTGGCCGAGGTGACGGAGGCTGCCAAGCGCATTTCCGACGGCAGCTACGGCATCCAGATCCCCAATAAATACGACGACGAAATGGGCCAGCTGGTGGATAACATCAACCAGATGTCCCTGCAGATCAGCCAAAGCGAAAAGATGCAGACGGAGTTCATCTCCTCCGTGTCCCACGAGCTGCGCACTCCCCTCACGGCTATCACCGGCTGGGGCGAGACGCTGCTGGCCGACGACAGCGGCGACATCGGGCAGCTGCGCCGGGGCGTGCGGATCATCCTGCGGGAATCCCGCAGGCTTACCAACATGGTGGAGGAGCTGTTGGAGTTCTCCAAGATCGAGGACGGCCGCTTTACCCTCCGGGTGGAGCAGATGGACCTGCAGGCCGAGGTGGAGGACGCCATCTACACCTACCGGGAGCTGTTTCATCAGGACGGCATCGACCTGGAGTATCTCAGCGCCGGGGAAATGTTCGACCGGCCCATTGTGGGCGACCCGGAGCGGCTGAAGCAGGTGCTGTGCAACGTGCTGGACAACGCCGCCAAGCACGGCGGCTCCGGCAAGCGCATCACGGTGTCCATGGAGCAGGACGGGGACTTCTATGTGGTCCGGGTCCGGGACTACGGCCCCGGCATCCCGGAGGCGGAACTGCCCTATGTGAAGCAGAAATTCTATAAAGGCAGCTCCAAGGCCCGGGGCAGCGGCATAGGCCTGGCGGTGTGCGACGAGATCATCCACCGGCACGAGGGTACCTTTGACATCGGCAACGCCGAGGGCGGCGGCGCCGTGGTGACCATCCGGCTGCCCATTGCCCGGGAGAACGAAAAATAATAGAACAAGTGTTGCATTTTCCCCGCCGGCGTGCTATACTGGCGGGGAAGCAGAGAGGACAATGGATTCATGGCTAATCAAGAGAAAAAACAAACCTTCCGCACCTCCATCGGCGGCCAGGCACTTATTGAGGGCATCCTCATGCGGGGGCCGGAAAAGCAGGCCATCGTGGTCCGGGCCCCGGAGGGCCTGGTGACCAAGGTGGAGGAGCTGAAGCTGGTGCGGGACAAATACCCGGTGCTGGGCCTGCCCATCATCCGGGGCGTGGTGACGTTTCTGGACTCCATGGTCAAGGGCATCAAGGCGCTGATGTTTTCGGCGGACTATTTCCCCGATGACGAGGCCGCCCAGCCCTCCAAATTCGACCAGTGGCTGGAAAAGCATGTCCCGGCGGAGAAGCTCCAGGGCGTATTGGTGACGTTTTCCCTGCTGCTGTCCCTGGCGCTGTGCCTGGGCCTGTTCATGCTGCTGCCCACGTTCGTGGCGGGGCTGTTCCACGCGCAGAGCGCTTTGGTACATAACCTCATCGAGGGCGCCATCAAGATCCTGATCTTCATCGGCTACCTGTTCCTATGCTCCAGGCAGAAGGACGTGCACCGGGTGTTTCAGTACCACGGCGCGGAGCACAAGACCATCTTCTGCTATGAGGCGGGGCTGCCGCTGACGGTGGAAAACGCCCGCATCCAGCCCCGGCACCATCCCCGCTGCGGCACCAGCTTTCTGTTCGTGGTGATCGTGGTGTCCATTCTGTTCTCCTCCGTGGCCTTCACCTATGTGGAGTGGCAGAATCTGTGGGTGCGCATCGGCATGCACCTGCTGCTGTTGGTGCCGGTGGTGGGGCTGACCTATGAGTTCAACCGCTTCGTGGGCCGCCACGACAACGCCCTTACCCGGGCGTTGTCCGCGCCGGGCATGTGGCTGCAGAATTTCACCACCTTTGAGCCCGACGACTCCATGCTGGAGGTGGCCATCGAGGCGCTGACACTGGTTTTGCCAGAGGAAAAGGGCAAGGATAAGTGGTAAACGGCTTGGGCGAAAGCTCCTGCGGATTTTCCCGCGAAAACCCAAAATCCCACAGAAAGTGACAACAAATCGTATTATGGCCATTACATATAACAATTTGTATATGGATATTCGACAGCAGCTGCGCCTGGCCGGGGTGGAGGCATCCACCCTGGAGGCCCGGGAGCTGGTGTGCTTTGCCGCCGGCAAGACCCGCCAGCAGCTTCAGCGGGACGGGCAGCTCTATGTGCCGCCCCAGGTGGAGGAGCAGGCCCGGGCGCTGGTGCGGCGGCATCTGGCCGGGGAGCCGGTGGCCTATCTCATCGGAGAGTGGGAGTTTTACGGCCTGCCCCTGGACATTGACCGGCAGGTGCTCATCCCCCGGGCGGACACGGAGACCCTGGTGGACTGCGCCCTGCCGTTTCTGCGGCAGAATCCGGGCAGCCGTGTGCTGGATCTGTGTGCCGGGTCCGGGTGCATCGGGCTGGCGGTGGCCAGCCAGGTGGGGGACTGCCGGGTGACGTTGGGCGATCTATCCGAGGGCGCTCTGCGCATCTGCCGGCAGAACATTCGCCGCAACGGCCTGTCCGACCGGGTGGCCCCCATGCAGGTGGATGCCATGAAGGCCCCGCCCCGGCAGCTGGGGACCTACGACTGCATTCTCTGCAACCCGCCCTACATCCCCTCCGGGGATATTCCGGGGCTGGATGTTTCCGTGAAGGACTACGAGCCCCACGGCGCCCTGGACGGCGGCGAGGATGGGTTGGATTTTTACCGCTCCGTCACCACCCTGTGGCGGGAAGCCCTGCGCACAGGCGGGATGCTGTTTTTTGAGGTGGGCATCGGCCAGGCGGACGACGTGCTGCGGCTGATGCGGTCGGTGGGCTTCGGCGATCTGGAGATCACGGCGGATCCGGCGGGCATCCCTCGGGTGGTATACGGCCGACTGTACGATGAAATATAGTATCCCGCGCAGAAATTATGCGCGCGGCAGACAGTAAACCTTTTGACAGAAAAATCCAAAGGATTTTTCGCCAGTATTTATATAGGAGGATTGGATCATGGCAGCAAAGAAAGACACGGCGGCCGCCCCGGCGGCCAACTCCGACAAGAAAAAAGCCATCGAGACCGCCATGCAGCAAATAGAGAAGCTGTACGGCAAGGGCTCTATCATGCGCTACGGCGATAACGCCGAACCCAATGTGGAGGCGATCCCTACGGGATCCCTGGCCCTGGACGTGGCGCTGGGCATCGGCGGCGTTCCCAAGGGACGCATCATCGAGATCTACGGTCCGGAATCCTCCGGTAAGACCACCCTGGCCCTGCACATCCTGGCCCAGGCCCAGAAAAAGGGCGGCGAGGTGGCCTTTGTGGACGCCGAGCACGCACTGGATCCCACCTATGCCCGGGCTTTGGGCGTGAAGATCGAGGACATGCTCATCTCCCAGCCGGACACCGGCGAGCAGGCCCTGGAGATCACCGAGGCCTTGGTGCGTTCCGGCGCCATCGACGTGGTGGTGGTGGACTCCGTGGCGGCCCTGGTGCCCCGGGCGGAGATCGAGGGCGAGATGGGCGACAGCTTTGTGGGCCTCCACGCCCGGCTCATGAGCCAGGCTCTGCGCAAGCTCACCGGCGTCATCGCCAAGACCAACACCGTGGTCATTTTCATCAACCAGCTGCGGGAAAAGGTGGGCGTTATGTACGGCAATCCCGAGGTCACCACCGGCGGCCGGGCGTTGAAGTTCTACGCTTCCGTGCGCATTGACGTGCGCCGGATCGAGACGCTGAAGGCGGGGGGCGAGATGATCGGCAACCGCACCCGGGCCAAGGTGGTGAAAAACAAGGTGGCGCCTCCCTTCCGTGAGGCGGAGTTTGACATCATGTACGGCGAGGGCATCAGCCGCACGGGTGAAATCCTGGACCTGGGCGTGAAGCTGGACCTCATTCAGAAGAGCGGCTCCTGGTTCAGCCTGGGCGAGGTGCGCATGGGTCAGGGCCGGGACGCTGCCAAGCAGTATCTGCTGGATCACCCCGACCAGTGCGACGCCGTGGAGCAGGAGATCCGCAAGAATTTCCACAAGCTCATGAGCAACCAGTCCAAGGTGGCGGCCCGGGCCGCGGGCCGGGCGGTGGATGTGTCCGCCGACGATTTCGACGATGCGGATTGAGCGCATGGAGCCGTCCAAACACAAAAAGGACCGGGTACTGGTCTTTTTGGAGGGCGGTGAACTGCTGAAAATAACCGAAAACGAACTGCTGCGCTATGACCTGCGCCCGGGCGCGGAGCTCTCGGCGGAACTGGCGGAGGAGCTGAAAAGAGCTGCCGCCCGGTCCGAGATGAAGGCCCGGGGCGCCCAGCTCACCGGCAGCCGGATGCTGTCAAAAAAACAGGTGGTGGAGCATCTCACCCGCCGGGGCGGCGACCGGGATGCTGCCGAGGAGACCGCCAACTGGCTGGAGGAGTTGGGGGCGGTGGACGAGGCGGCCTACGGCGCGGCCATCGTCCGGCACTACAGCGCCGCCGGCTACGGCCCCGGCCGCATCCGACAGGAGCTGCAGCGCCGGGGCGTGCCCCGGGAGCTGTGGGAGGAGCTGCTTTCCCAAATGCCCCCGGCGGAGGAGGCCGCGGAGCGGTTCATACAAAGTAAGTGTAAAGGAAAACAACTTGACGGAGAAATGCTGCGTAAGCTCTCCGCTGCCCTGCAGCGGCGGGGCTTTTCGTGGCAGGACATCGGGCCGGTGCTGCGCCGGCTGGAGGACGAGATTCAGGAATAAAGGAAGATAAAACCGTGATCGTATCATTTATATCCCTGGGATGTGACAAAAACCGGGTGAACACCGAGCAGATGATGGCCCTGTGCCTGCAGGGCGGCATGACGGTGCAGGAGGACTGCGCCGGCAGCGACGTGGTGGTGGTGAACACCTGCGGCTTCATCGACAGCGCCAAGCTGGAGGCCATTGAGACCATTCTCTCCGTGGCGGAGCTGAAGGCGGCGGGCCAGGTGGGCAAGATCCTGGTCACCGGATGCCTGAGCCAGCGCTATCAGGCGGAGCTTCTGGAGGAGCTGCCGGAGGTGGACGGCATCATGGGCACCGGCAGCTACGGCGACATCGTTTCCGCCGTGGAGCAGGTGGCCGCCGGGCAGAAATTCAGCCACTTCGCCGACATCAGCGGCCCCGTGGAGGAGCTGCCCCGGGTCATTTCCACCCCCATGCACTACGCCTATCTGCGCATCGCCGAGGGGTGCAGCAACCGCTGCGCCTACTGCATCATCCCGGCCCTGCGGGGGAAATACCGCAGCCGCCGGATGAAGGACATCCTCACCGAGGCCAAGGCCCTGGCGGACGGCGGCGTAAAGGAGTGCATCGTCATCGCCCAGGACATCACCCGCTACGGCATCGACCTGTATCAGGAGAAAAAGCTGCCGGAACTGCTGCGGGAGCTGTGTAGGCTAAACTTCCACTGGATCCGCCTGCACTATCTCTACCCGGACAGCATCACCGATGAGCTCATCGACACCATCGCGGCCGAGCCGAAGATCTGCAAGTACATGGACATCCCCATTCAGCACTGCAATGACACCATCCTCCAGGCCATGCGCCGCCGGGAGACCAAGGCGGGATTGCATGAGCTGTTCACCAAGCTCCGCAGCCGCATCCCCGGCCTGGTGCTGCGCACCAGCATCATCACAGGCCTGCCCTACGAGGACGAGGCCGCCTTCGAGGAGCTGTGTGACTTTTTGCAGGAGGAGAAGATCGAGCGGGCCGGCGCGTTTCCCTATTCCCCGGAGGAGGGGACCCCGGCGGCCAAAATGCTCAACCGGGTGGATAGTGACCAGGCCCAGAGCCGGGCGGAGCTTATCATGCAGCTGCAGAGCCAGGTGATGGATCAGTTCAACGAAAGCCGCCTGGGTACGACGGTGGAAGTGCTGTGCGACGGGTTCGACAGCCAGGCCATGGCCTACACCGGCCGCAGCTGGGCCGAGAGCCCCGGCATTGACGGGAACATATATTTTACGGCGGAAGGCGATGTGCAGCCGGGCGAATTTGTGCCGGTGCGCATCACGGGCATTATGGACGGCGATCTCACCGGCGAAGTGACAGAGGAGGTATAAGGTCATGAAAATGAACACAGCCAACAAATTGACCCTGCTGCGGGTGTTTCTGATCCCGGTGTTCCTGGTGGTATACTACTGGGGCTTTGCCGGGAGCCGGTATGTGGCCCTGGGCATCTACGCCGTGGCCTGCCTGACGGACCTGCTGGACGGCTACATCGCCCGGCACTATAACCAGGTGTCCGACTTCGGCAAGTTCGCCGATCCGCTGGCGGACAAGTGCCTGGTCATGGCGGCCCTGTGCTGCTTCGTGGAGAGCGGTGAGTTTTTCGGCTGGGTCCTGGCCGTGGTGCTGCTGCGGGAGTTCGCCGTCAGCGGCATGCGCCTGGTGGCCGTGGAGAAGGGTCGGGTCATCGCCGCCGGGTGGTCCGGCAAGGTCAAGACCGCCAGCACCATGGTGTGTATCTGCCTGATCCTGTTCGGCATCCCCCAGTGGCTGAACTATGTCTGCCAGGGTGTTATCCTGGTGACCACGGTGTATTCCGGCGTGGAATATTTCGCCAAAAACTGGGACGTGTTCAAGGAAAACTGAGAAAAAATACCCCCTGCAACGCTCCGTTGCGCAAATGCAACGCCCCGGCGGTTGTGTGCAACGGGGAGATCTGCTACTCTCTGTGAAAGAATACCGTTTTCGGTGGCGAATTCGGACAATAGGGAGGTATATATGAATATGAACGGAACTTTTGGAGACAATCTATCCAAGTCGCGCAAGAAGGCGGGGCTATCTCAGGAGGAGCTGGCGGAGAAGATGGGACTTACCCGGCAGACTATCTCCAAGTGGGAGACGGGAGCCTCCGTGCCGGATGTGGAGGAATTACAGCGGCTGTGCATGGCTCTGTCGGCCAGTGCGGAGGAGCTGATCTGCGGGGAAGCGGGCCGGAAGCCCAAACGGGAGCACCTGGACTTATTTCAGTGCTTTTTCTACGGCTTCCTGGTGGTGATGTTTATTACGGGCGCATGTGTCCGCATGGCGAATCAGATCAGCATAGATACATATCATCCCAGTATTACAAATGCGGCGCGGGTGATGATGTTGATCCCGGTGGTGATGTTTTTCTCCATCGCCCTGTTCCGCTTGTTTCGCAAGAAAAAGCCGGAGGAGAACTGACAGGATACCTCTTTCTGCCGCGCCTTGACAAGGGGCGGGAAAACTGCTATGATAATGGTAATTTCATAGCGCGACGATCGGAAAGAGTACGCGCCACAGCTTTGCCAAGAGAGGGGCGGCCACCGGCTGCAAGCCGCCCTGCGGAGCAGCGCGGAAAGTGCGTCCGGGAGCGCGGGGGATGCAGATGCCCTCCGCCCGGCCTTGCGCAATAGGCCCCATTGAGTGAAAAACGAGAGTGGAACCGCGAAAATTTTCGCCTCTCATGCCTGCGGGCATGAGAGGCTTTTTTGTTAAATCCGCAGGTGCGGTATGGCTTCGCGCCGCCGCAGGTGCGGCGCGGACCCGGGCGGCGGGCTGAGGGCAGCCCGCCCTACAACTCGTTCTGTAGGGGCAACCCTTGCGGTCGCCTGCGGGCGGGGCAGAGCCCCGCCCCTACGCACCGCCAGGAAAACCATTGCGCCCCTTGTGAAAACTGTCATTGCGAAGCCGGTGCGCACACTGACTGTGGGGAGCGAACCGAGCGCTGCCAGTGGCAGAATAAGCGAGGTGAACGAGTGGCTGCGGGCAAAATTTCAAGCGTCTGCCGTTAGGCAGCACAGAAATTTTGGGCACCGAAACAGGAACATCCGCATCCCTATATCCGTCCAACCACGCATAATGTGTATATAATAAAACTGCAGCATATAAAGGAGACCTGAACATGTATCTGTATAATTCCGCCACCCACAAGAAAGAGGAGTTCAAGACCCACACCCCCGGCCATGTGGAGATGTACACCTGCGGCCCCACGGTGTACCACTTCGCCCACATCGGCAACCTCCGCAGCTACATCATGGAGGACGTGCTGGAGAAGTACCTGCGCTATGCCGGGTACGATGTGAACCGGGTCATGAACATCACCGACGTGGGCCACCTGACCTCCGATGCCGACGAGGGCGAGGACAAGATGCTCAAGGGCGCAAAGCGCGAACACAAGTCCGTCATGGAGATCGCAAAGTTTTACACCGACGCCTTTTTTGAGGACTGCCGCAAGCTGAACATCAAGCGTCCCGATGTGGTGCAGCCCGCCACCGGCCTCATTGATGACTATATCAAGATCATCACCAAGCTCCTGGATACAGGCTATGCGTATCTCGCCGGCGGCAACGTGTATTTCGATACCTCCAAACTGGAGCGCTACTATATCTTCAACGACCACAACGAGGAGGATCTGGCTGTGGGCGTCCGGGAGGGCGTGGAGGAGGATACCAACAAGCGCAACAAGAACGACTTTGTGCTGTGGTTCACCAAGTCCAAGTTCGAGGATCAGGCCCTGAAATGGGACTCTCCCTGGGGCGTGGGCTATCCCGGCTGGCACATTGAGTGCTCCGGCATCTCTATGAAGTATAACGGCGAATATCTGGATTTGCACTGCGGCGGCGTGGACAACGCCTTCCCCCATCACACCAACGAGATCGCCCAGTCCGAGAGCTACCTGGGCCACCCCTGGTGCCCCCACTGGTGCCATGTGGCCCACCTGAACACGGACCACGGCAAGATGAGCAAGTCCAAGGGCGAGTTCCTCACCGTCTCCCTGCTGGAGCAGAAGGGCTATGACCCCCTGGCCTACCGCTTCTTCTGCCTGCAGAGCCACTACCGCAAGAGCCTGGTGTTCTCCTGGGAGAACCTGGATAACGCCACCGTGGCCTTCAACAAGCTCATTGCCAAGATCGCGGCCCTGGACCCCAACGACGGCCCCGTGGACGAGGCTGCCGCGGCGGAGCTGAAGGCGAAATTCACCAAGGCTATGGACAACGACCTGAACACCTCCATGGCCGTGACGGTGCTGTACGACGTGCTCAAGGCCAAGACCAACGGCGCCACCAAGTGCGCCGTGCTGGAGGGCTTTGACAGCGTGCTGGGTCTGAAGCTGCTGGAAAAGGCGGCCGACCAGCGCAAGAAGCAGGCCCAGATGGCGGCCCAGCCCGCGGCCTTTACCGTGGTCAGCGAGAGCGGCGAGGAAGACGCCGATGTGGAGGCCCTGATCCGCCAGCGCCAGGACGCCAAGAAGGCCAAGAACTTTGCCGAGGCTGACCGCATCCGCGATGAGCTGAAGGCCCAGGGCGTGGAGGTCACCGACGTGCCCGGCGGCGCTAAGTGGAAGCGCATCTGACAGAAATTTGAGCCATCAAAAAAGCACATCCGCCCGTGGGCGGATGTGCTTTTTTGAGACTGCTTGAAAAACAGGAGCTTTTCTGATCACTGAAATTCCATGGGGGTGCGCTGGCAGACCTGGCGGATCTTGGCCTGCAGGGCCTTGAGATCCACAAAGGTCTCCGGCTTTTTGCTGCTGTCCCGAAGCAGGGCGGCGGGGTGGTACAGGGCCATCATCTGCACGCCGCGCTTCTCGAAAAACTGCCCGTGCTCCTGGGTGATCTTGAAATCAGGCTTTATCAGCTCCGCGGCGGCGATGCGGCCCAGGCAGACGATGATCTTCGGGCGCATCAGGGCCACCTGCCGGCGCAGATAGCCGATGCAGGCATCCTTTTCCGTGTTCAGCGGGTCCCGGTTCTGGGGCGGGCGGCATTTGACGATGTTGGTGATATACACAGACTCCCGCGTCAGGCCGATCATGGCCAGCATATCGTCCAGCAGCTTGCCGGCCGCCCCTACAAAGGGCAAGCCCTGCTCATCCTCATTGGCGCCGGGGCCTTCGCCGATGAACAGCACCTCCGCCTCCGTGTTCCCCACGCCGAACACCACGTTTTTCCGGGTGTCCGCCAGGGCGCAGGCGCGGCACTGGCTGCATTCGCTTTGCAATTCTTCCCAGGGCGTCATGGACCCATCCTCCCAAGTTTAAATTTTCCCATGGGCATAACCCGCCCCCTCCGGTGAAACACTGACAGGTGAGGTGAGCGGATATGCAGTGGTTTTGGTTCTTCATTTTTTACAGTCTAGCGGGGTACGGGCTGGAAAAGGCGTATGCCTTTGTCACCCGGTCCCGGCACCAAGTGCGAAAGTGCTTTTTGCTGCTGCCCCTGTGCCCGGTGTACGGCCTGGCCATGACGGCGGTGCTGCGCCTGGCCGGGGGCGAGGAGAGCTTTTGGCGGCTGGCCCTTTACGGGGGCATCCTGTGTACGGCGGTGGAATACGCGGTGCATTTCCTGTACGAAAAGTGCCTGGGAGTGCTGTTTTGGGATTACAGCGGCACCCATCTGGACCTCAACCGCCGCATCTGCTTCCCCTTCGGCGTGGCCTGGGGGGTGCTGTCGGCCCTGGCGGTGCGGTTTGTGCAGCCCCGGCTGGCGCCGGTGGCCGCGGCCATAGCGCCGGAGATCACCCTGGCCGCCCTGCTGCTGCTGACGGCGGACAGCTTTTTCACCGTGCGCCTGCTGCGGCGCAGCCATAACATCGACCTGCTGGGGCTGAAAAACCTGTGGCGGGAGCTGCACCGGGCCTGACGCACCGGGGGCGGGCCGCAGTTTTTAGATTGGGTCAGACATAGCGCGACAGCCAGTCGTGGATGTCGGCATACACCGTCTGCTGCATGGCCTTTTCGTTGAGAATTTCGTGCCGCAGGCCCGGGTAGAGCTTGATGGTCACGTCCTTCACCCCGGCGGCGCGGAAGGCGTCATACGACCGCTGCACGCCCTTGCCCATGGCACCCACGGGGTCGTCCTGGCCGGAGATGAACAGCACCGGGGTGTCGGGGTCCATCTTCACCAGGTTCACGTTCTTCTGGTTGAAGCGGATGCCGCCCAGCATATCCCGGAACAGACCCACCGTGGCGTCCGCCCCGCACATGGGATCGGCGATGTAGCGGTCTACATTTTCCGTGTCCGCGGAGAGCCAGTCGAAACCCGTGCGGTTGGGGGCGAAGGCCCGGTTATAGCCGCCGAAGGCCAGCTCGGTGATGAAATTGCTGGTGGAGGCACCGCCGTTTTTATAGAAGAAGCGCTTGGCCACCAAATTGCCGCCGGTGAGCATATAGCCCGGCTGCCAGCCGGTACCCATAAGGATGGCGGCCCGCTTTTCCCCGGGGTAGCGGATGAGGTACGAGCGGGTGAGAAACGACCCCATGCTGTGGCCCATAATGAGCTGGGGCAGGCGCTTATAGCGCTTGGAGAGGATCAGGTGCAGGCCGTGGATGTCATCCACCGCGTGTTTCCAGCCATCCTTTTCGCCAAAATACACCGGCGTGCCGCCCTCGGAGAGGGACCGGCCGTGGCCCAAATGGTCGTGGCCCGCCACAACGATGCCCTGCTCGTTGAGATACCGGGCGAAATCGTCATAACGCTCAATGTGCTCCGCCACGCCGTGGGCGATCTGCAGAACGGCCCGGAATTTGATTTTCTCGTCCGGGATCCAGATGCACCCGTGCAGCTGGGTCTTGCCGTCGGAGGAGAGAAAACGGAAATGTTCACAATTTGTCATAGAATCGGCGCTCCTTCCGTGGTATACTTGCATCCATGAGGATACCATCGATTTACCGGTAGTATACCACGCCGGTGCGAAAAAGAAAAGAGGAGAGACCCATGGAGCAGTACATTTTAGCCCTGGACCAGGGAACCACCAGCTCCCGCGCGATTTTGTTTGACCGCCGGGGGCAGATCGCCTCGGTGGGGCAGCATGACTTCCCCCAGATCTATCCCCAGACCGGCTGGGTGGAGCACGACCCGGCGGACATCTGGAACTCGGAAAGCCAGGCGGCGGCGGATGCCCTGCGCCCGGTGCAGCCGGGCCAGGTGGCGGGCATCGGCGTCACCAACCAGCGGGAGACGACGATCCTGTGGGACAAAAAAACCGGCGTGCCGGTGTATAACGCCATCGTATGGCAGTGCCGCCGGACGGCGGAGCTATGCGAGGAGCTGAAAAAGCGTGGGCTTACGGAGCGGATCCAGTCCACCACCGGCCTGCTGCTGGACGCTTATTTCTCCGCCACCAAGATCCGCTGGATACTGGACCATGTGCCCGGCGTCCGGGAACGGGCGCTGCGGGGGGAGATCCTGTTCGGCACGGTGGAGACGTATCTCATCTGGAGGCTGACAGGGGAGCATGTGACGGACTTTTCCAACGCCTCCCGGACGATGCTTTTTGACATACATAAGCTGCAGTGGGACGAGGAGCTGTGCGGGCTGCTGGACATCCCCATGGCCATCCTGCCCCGGCCCGTTTCCAACAGCGAGACCTATGGCTATGTAAAGCCCGGCATCCCGGGCTTTGAAAAGGTGGCGGGGGTGCCGGTGTGCGGCGCGGCGGGAGACCAGCAGGCGGCCCTGTTCGGCCAGGGCTGCTTTACCCCCGGCGAGGCCAAAAATACCTACGGCACCGGCTGCTTCACCCTGATGAACGTGGGCGCGGACCCGGTGCGCAGCCGGGCGGGGCTGGTGACGTCGGTGGCATGGCAGGTAAACGGCGAGACGAATTACGCCCTGGAGGGCAGCGTCTTCAACGGCGGCAGCACCATCCAGTGGCTGCGGGACGAGCTGAGGATCATTGACTCCGCCCCCCAGGTCAACGACCTGGCGGCCACGGTGCCCTCCTCCGGAGGCGTTGTGGTGGTGCCGGCCTTTACGGGGCTGGGCGCTCCCTACTGGGACATGTACGCCCGGGGGGCTATCCTGGGCCTGACCCGGGGGACCGGGCGGGCGCACATCGCCCGGGCGGTGCTGGAGTGCATCGCCTTCCAGGTGACGGATCTGATGCTGGCCATGCGTCAGGACGCCGGATGCGACATTGCACGCCTGCGGGTGGACGGCGGCGCCAGCGTCAGCGACATCCTCATGCAGATGCAGGCCGACAGCCTGCGCATCCCCGTGGATCGGCCCACCATGGTGGAGACCACGGCCTTCGGCGCGGCGGCCCTGGCGGGTCTGGCCTGCGGCATGTGGGGCAGCCTGGAGGAGCTGCAGGCTCTGCGCCGCAGCGACCGGGTGTTCCTGCCCCAGAGGATCCAGAGCGAGTGCGACGAGGAGTACCGCCTGTGGAAGCGGGCGGTGAGCCGGGCGGCGGACTGGATCGAGCACTGAGACCCGGCGAAATCCGCCGGGATCCGACCGCATGAAATCCTTGCAATGCAGGCTAAAATTGTGTATAATAAACAAAACTGTAAAATATGAAAGGAGATATTTACTATGGCATTTTTCGATGAACTGGGCAAGAAGGCACAGGCTTACGCCGGCGTGGCCGTGGATAAGGCAAAGGACCTGGCGGGCACCGCCAGCGAAAAGGCAAAGACTGCCGCAGAGACCGCCAAGGTCAACATGGCCATCATGATGGAGCAGCGGGAGCTGGACAAGAACTACAAGGCCATCGGCGAGTGGTTCGTGTCCGAGTACGCACAGGAGATCCCCGAGGCGGTGAAGGACGTGGTGGAGGCGGTGAACGCATCCAAGGCCAAGATCGCTGAGCTGGAGGCCTCCAAGCCCCAGAAGGAGGAGCCCATTGCCGAGGAGGAGCCGGCGGAGCGCGTATGCCCCGTGTGCGGCGTGACCTCCGACAGCAAGTTCTGCCCCGAGTGCGGCGCACCTATGGGCGAGCCCAAGGAGTAAGCGGCCCCATCGGCCAAAAGCCAAAATAAGAAGGGCGGCGCAGTGCGCCGCCCTTGAGATTGTCGGAAAAACCCTCCGGGTTTTTCCGACAAAAGGATTACAGTCTGCTGCGCGCATAATTTTGCCGCCTTGCGGCAAAATTCCACACTGGCAGCCTGAGATGTATTTTCTCTCACGCACATGTCGCGAGAGAAAATGATTCCACCTCTTTGCCGCCTGCGGGCGGCAAACTCTGCGAGGCTTTTTTGACACGCTGAAGGGCGGCGCAGTGCGCCGCCCTTTTCTAAACCAAAGACAACTGCGGGAACACGTTTGCCTTTGCCGCGGCCCGGCAACGGGCCGTCGGGGACGCCGGCCCCTACAGGCGCGATGATGGATGGAGCCGGCGCGGCGGGGCGATGTGGGCATCGCCCCCTACGCAAGACTGAAAGTTTGATTCCGTAGGGCTGCCTTTCACGGCCGCCTGCCGCCTGGGTAACGGGACGTCGGGGACGCCGCCCCCTACAAACAGATTCGTAGGGGCCGATGCCTGCATCGGCCCGACCGCAGATGCGTCTTATTTCCGCCCATCGGGGCCAGCGCCTCCGGTGGCCCGTCTGGTCTTGCGCTGCCCGGATACGACTACTATAACGGTGCGTTACTTCGGAAAAGCCAGGGGGAACTGCCCGCCGTCCGCGCCCAGGAGCATCACATCCCCGGCGATGACGGCGGAGCCGCACAGGAGGAGGTTGGCCTGGGCGTCCGTGCGTCCCCCGGGGTAATTGGTCAGGCGGAAGGTATAGCGGCAGACGGTTTGCCCGCCGTAGTCGGCAAAGGGCAGCCCCTGGGCCTTTTGCAGGGCGACGTAGTCACCGCAGCTGGCCTTCAGATCCTCCGGCAGACGCAGCTGCAGGGTCTCGATGGGATCGGGAGCTACCTCCCAGCCCAGTTTTTCCAGGTAGTCGGCGCACCCGGAACCATCGGGAATGGGGACGGTGTCAGGGCTGTGGGACGTGCGCAGAGCGAAAAACAGCGCCGCGGCCAATGCGGCCAGCACAAACAGCAGCACCGGCAGCAGCCGCCGACGGGACAGATGGAGCACACGCATGGTATCACCTCGCAAAAGCCTATGTCCCCGGCGGGACAAATATGCAGGGGGGGAGAAAAAATGGAACGACTGGATAAAGTTTTGAGCGGCACCGGCCGTTGGTCCCGGCGGGAGGTAAAGGAGCTGGTGCGCCGGGGCCGGGTGCTGCTGGACGGTGCGCCCGCCGCATCGCCGGAGCAGAAGATCAACCCGGAGACGGCAGACATCCGGGTGGACGGGGAGGAAGTGACCTGCCGGCGGTTCACCTATGTGCTGCTGCACAAGCCGGCGGGAGTTCTGTCGGCGGTGGAGGACAGCCGGCAGAGGACCGTGTTGGACCTGCTGCCCCAGGAGCTGAAAAAGCAGGGCCTGTCCCCGGTGGGGCGGCTGGACAAGGACACGGAGGGCCTGCTGCTGCTGACCAATGACGGAGCATTGACCCACCGGCTGCTCTCGCCGAAAAGCCACGTAGACAAGGTCTACTTCGCCCGGACGGAGGGCACCCCTACGGAGTCCGACGCGGCCCGGCTGGCCCGGGGGATCACCCTGGCAGACGGCCTGCGCTGCCTGCCGGCAGAGCTGAAGATCTGCGGGGAGGGGCAGGTGCTGCTGACCCTGCGGGAGGGAAAATTCCATCAGGCCAAGCGGATGCTGGCCTTCTGCGGCACGCCGGTGGTGTATCTCAAACGCCTGTCCATGGGGCCCCTGTGCCTGGGAGAGGACCTGCGGCCGGGGGAGTTTCGTCATCTTACCCAGGAAGAAATTACCAAATTACAGCAGGCGGCGGGCCTTGTGGCGGCAGATTGCCAAAAAAAAGACAACGATTTTTGTGAGATTCATAAAAAAACCCTTGCAAATCCGTGATTCTGACGGTATAATACAGAAAACGGCTAAACAGTTTGCACAAATTCATCCTATCTAAGGATGTCCGGGAGGAATATCATGTCGGGACGGATCTTTCAAAATGTAGTGCTGCAGTTTAAGGAGACCACGGATCGGGTCATTGGCGTTATGGACGCGGAAGGCAGCGTCATTGCCTGCAGCGAGCTTACCGGGATCGGCAAGAAGTGGGCCAAGTATGTGGAGCCCATCGAGCTGGCCGACGGCAACTGTGTGGCCATTGAGGGCAAGACCTTCAAGGCACTGCCCGGCTGGGGCAGCCACTTTGACTACGCCGTGTTTGCCAGCGGGGACGACAGCGTGGGCCGCACCGTGTGCTCCATGGCCTGCGTGGCCCTGAACTCCGCCAAGGCCTATTATGAGGAGAAGCACGACAAGGGCTCCTTCATTAAAAATATCATTTCCGACAATATCCTCATCAGCGATATTTACATGCGCGCCAAGGAGCTGCATGTGCCGGTGGAGGTGAGCCGGGGCGTGTTCGTCATCCGGCCCATTGACGAGCGGCTGGAATCCGTGCCTATGGATGTGATCCAGGGCCTGTTCCCCGACCGGCAGAACGACTTCGTCCTCAGCGTGGGCGAGGCGGATGTGGCGCTGATCCACCAGCTGCCGGACAACGCCGACGGCCGCGACCTGGACAAGGTGGCCCAGCAGATCGGTGAGGCGCTGAAGGTGGACGGCGAGAGCACCGTGTTCGTAGGTGTGGGCACCGTGGCCACCCATCTGCGGGATCTGGCCAAGTCCTACAAGGAGGCCCAGATCGCCATCGAGGTGGGCAAGGTCTTTGACACCGAGCGCTACATTGTGAACTATGAGAACCTGGGCATCGGCCGGCTGATCTATCAGCTGCCCACCACCCTGTGCGAGATGTTCCTGCAGGAGGTGTTCAAGAAGAACCCCATCGACGCCCTGGACCAGGAGACCCTGTTCACCATCTACAAGTTCTTTGAAAACAATCTCAACGTGTCCGAGACCGCCCGGAAGCTGTTCGTCCATCGCAACACCCTGGTGTACCGCCTGGAGAAGATCAAAAAGCTCACGGGCCTGGACCTGCGGGAGTTTGACGACGCCATCACCTTCAAGGTAGCCCTGATGGTCAAGAAATACCTCACCAGCCGGGGCATCGACGCATAAAAAACAAAAGACCCTGCCAGGGAGACACCAATGTCCGGTGTCTCCCTGTTTTTGCGCATGGGGACCGCGGGGGCCGATGCGCAAGGCGGGCTTCGCCCGGATCCCCTACAGTTCACACTTTTTTCATATTTTTCCTGTTGCAAAATAAGGGGAAAAACCGTATAATGAACCATGTAACCATTTTGTAACTTTTTCCGCGGAAACCATCCGCGTTTTTGAGAATTGCGAGGAATATATGATTCGTCTGATAGATGTTAAAAAAGTATACGACAACGGAACGGAGGCCCTGAAGGGCATTTCCTTTACCATAGAGGACGGGGACTTTGTCTTTCTGGTGGGGCCCTCCGGGTCCGGCAAATCCACCATTATCAAGCTGCTCACCGGGGAGATCGTGCCCACCGCCGGGCGGGTCATGGTGAACGGGTTCTCCATGGGCCGCATCTCCGATAAGCAGATCCCCTACATGCGCCGCACCATCGGCGTGATCTTTCAGGATTTCCGGCTCATTACCAACAAGACCGTGTGGGAAAACCTCAGCCTGGCTATGCGCGCCGTGGGCGCCGGGCCCCGGGAGATCAAAAACCGCATCCCCTATGTGCTGGAGCTGGTGGGCCTGAAGGGCAAGGAGGGGAGCTTCCCCGATCAGCTCTCTGGCGGCGAACAGCAGCGGGTGGCCATTGCCCGGGCGCTGGTGAATAATCCCAGCACCATTGTGGCCGATGAGCCCACCGGCAACCTGGACCCCGCCCGGTCCCTGGAGATCATGACCCTGCTGGAGCGGATCAATGCCCTGGGCACCACCGTGGTGGTGGTCACCCACGAAAAGGGCCTGGTGAACCACTTTGACAAGCGCGTGATCACCATTAACGACGGCATGGTGGCCGGCGACGGCATGGGACAGTATGAGGTGGTCAAATGAAAGGTAATTTCGGATATTTCTTCCGGGAGGGCAGCCGGAATATGTTCTCCCATGGGTTCATGTCCTTTGCGGCCATCGGCATCACCGTGGCGTGCCTGCTCATTATGGGCACCTTCTCGCTGGTGGCCTACAACGCGGACTATAACCTGAAAAACCTGCAGAAGGAGAACGCCATCCTGGCGTTCATCGACGAGACGCTGTCCGACGAGGACGCCCAGGCGCTGCAGAGCAAGGTGGAGGCGGTGCCCAACGTGGCCGACGCCACCTTCGTCTCCCGCCAGGAAGCCCGGGACAGCTATGTGGCCCAGTATGACGAGGACGACCTGTATCAGGATCTGGATCCCAGCATTTTCCGCCACCGGTTCGTCATCCATCTGCGGGATGAGGGGCAGCTGTCCGAAACCGTGGAGGCCCTGCGCCAGGTGGATGGCATCGCCAAGGTCCGGGCGGACGAGGCTATCTCCGCGGGATTCATCACCGCGCGCAATGTGGCCGGCGTCATCAGCGTGACGCTCATCGTCATTCTGCTGATCGTGTCCGTGTTCATCATTTCCAACACCATCAAGCTCACCACCTTTGACCGGCGGGACGAGATCGCCATCATGAAGATGGTGGGCGCCACCAACGGGTTTATCCGCTGGCCCTTTGTATTTGAGGGACTGCTCATCGGCGTGTTCGGCGCCGTGATCGGCTTCGGGCTGCAGTGGCTGCTGTATAACGCCATTGCCAATGGCATTGCCGGGTCTGATACCCTGCAGCTGCTGCGTGTGGTCAGCTTCGCCAAGATTTGGTGGCCTGTGGCGGGCGTGTTCCTGCTGGCGGGCGTGCTGGTGGGCGTGGGCGGCAGCCTGATGGCTATCCGGAAATTCCTGCAGGTGTAAAGGAGGTACCCTATGTCTTATCGCAAACGAGTGGCATCTTTCCTGTGCGCCGCGTGCATGCTGGTGTCCGTCCTGTCTGTGACCCGGCCGGTGCCGGTGCATGCCAGCAGCCTGGACGATCAGCTTCAGGAGGCCCGGGACGCCCAGGCAGAGCTGGAAAAGAAGATCGAGGCCGTACAGGCCGACAAGAGCAAGGCTATTGAGGAAAAGGCCCTGCTGGACCAGCGCAACGAAATGCTGCGCACGGAGGTGGATCTCATCCAGCAGCAGGCCGACGAGACCGAGGCCCGCATCACCGAGCTGACCGAGAAGGAGAAGGAGCAGTACGAGCTGTTCTGCAAGCAGGTGCGGCAGGAGGAGGAGCGGGGCACGGTGTCCTATTGGTCGGTGATCTTCAAGGCCACCGGCTTTGCGGACCTCCTGGCCCGGATGGATTTCGTAAACGAGGTGATGGACTATGACCGCCAGGTCATAGCCGACCTCCAGCAGACCCGCCAGCAGCTCTCCGAGGAAAAAACGGCCCTGGAGCAGCAGAAGACGGAGCTGACCAGTTCCCAAAAGAAGCTGCAGCAGCAGATCGACGAGGCCGACGCGCTGATCCAGGAATATGAAAATACCGAGGCAGGCCACCAGGCCCTGCTGGACGAGGCGGAGGAGGACGAAGCACGCATCCAGGAGCTGATCCGCAAGCAGCAGCAACAGAACAACAGCGGCAATAACGGCGGCGGCAGCGGGAATAATGGCGGAGGCAGCGGCGGGAGCAGCGGCGGCAGCACAGGCGGCTACATCTGGCCCACCAATAATACCCGCGTGGTCACCAGCCCCTACGGCAGCCGCTGGTGCCCATACCACGGCTGGGAGTCCCACAACGGCGCGGATATTGACGCGTCCTACGGCTCCCCGGTGCTGGCGGCCAACTCCGGCACGGTGATCCAGGCCGGGTGGAACGGCGGCTACGGCATCAGTGTGATGATCTCCCACAGCGACGGCATCACCACCCTGTACGGCCACATGAGCGACTGGAATGTGACCGCGGGGCAGACGGTGTCCCAGGGCGACATCATCGGCTGGTGCGGCAGCACCGGCAACTCCACCGGTGCGCACATCCACTACACCATGTATAAGGGCGGGCAGACCATTGACGTTATGAACTACCTCCCGGGCTACATTGCTTACGACTGGTAAGCAGAGCGGACATATTTGAAGGGCGGACACGAAAAGTGCCCGCCCTTTTGTGATGTGGATTATGCCATTGCGCGGCTGCCAGATACCCGGGCTGCGGTCATTTGTGGGCAGGGCAGAACCACAGCCCTGCCCATGGCATGGGAGCGTACCGTACCGGGCGGACAGAGTCGTCCGCCCCTACACCGCCCCATCTTCTATGCTTCCTTCTTTTGCTTCTTTCTCCCGCATTTCTTTCTTCCGCATATTCCTCCGCCAGCCTCCATACACTGCCACGGGAGGGGATCATCATGCTTGGATGGATCAACTGGAGGCCCGGCGGGCTGCCCCGGATCCGGAACCGGGTGGAGCTGCTGCACGGCATGCCCGTATGCCGGGTGGAGATTTCCGGGAAGGCCATGCCGCTGCTGCGGCTATTTCTGCGCCGGGAGGAGCGGGTCCTGCGCCAGGCGGGCGTGCGGGAGGGAGCCTGGGCCGACGACCTGCCGGAGTGCCTGCAACTGGGCCTTATACCGGTGGAGACGGCGCCCCTGCGCCGGGCCATGCTGCCGGCTCTGCTGGAGCAGGCCTTTCGGCAAAAGCGCCTGTCCGGCGCCAGCGCCTCTGTGCGCCTGACGGCGGAGGGGACGAGCCTGCCGGTGTACTGGGCAGCGCAGCTGCTGGCGCAGCGGGTGCGGTATCTGCACCTGGATACGGGGTATGGCCAGGGAGCCCTGGAGGAGTGGCTGCTGCAGCGCTACGGCCTGGCCTGCGGCGGGGCGGAGCCGGAGCTGGAGGTGACCCTGCGGCGGGACGGGGCGCCATCGGCCCTGCTGCTGGGGGAAAACTGCCTGCGCCAGGGGATCGAGTACATACTGCCGCCGGACCTGCGCGGCGTGATCCCCGGCGGCGGGGAGGGGGAGCAGCTGCTGGCGGCCCTGTACCGGCAGGAGCGGCTGCGCCCGGCAGAGCTGGCGGTGGCAAGAATTCATTTCGATGCTTGACACCGGGGCGGAAACTCACTATAATGCAGTATGACTTATTATAAAATCGGTGTAGAATTGCAATAGGGGCCACACCGGATTATCGAAAGGAAGCATTACCATGGTTAAAGAGTTTAAAATGAGCCAGGAGCGATATGACGAGCTGAAAGCGGAGCTGGATTACAGCAAAACCACCCGGGCCGACGAGATCGCCGAGCTCATCAAGGAAGCCCGCGGCTTCGGCGACCTGTCGGAGAACAGCGAGTATGACGAGGCCAAAAACGAGCAGGGCAAGCTCTACTCCCGTATTGCCGAGCTGGAGGAGATCCTGCTCCACGCCAAGATCGTCAACGAGTCTGAAACCGACTCCGATAAGATCTCCATCGGCTGCAAGGTGACCGTGACCAACCTGGCCACCGGCAAGGTCCTTCCCGTCTACAAGATCGTCGGCTCCCAGGAGGCGGATGTGATGAACCACGCCGTGTCCGAGGATTCCCCCTTCGGCAAGGCCCTCATGGGCCGGAGCGCCGGGGAGGAGATCGCCGTGGAAGCCCCCAAGGGCGTGATCCGCTACCGCATTGATTCCATCGAGAGATAAAACTATATTTTTTACAAAAGGAGGATGCCCGCCATGGCAGAGCAAGTAAACCGAACCAACGAACAGGAGCAGGATCTCAAGCAGATCCTCAAGGTGCGCCGTGACAAACTCAAGGCCCTGCAGGATGCGGGGATGGATCCTTTCACGATCACCAAGTACGACGTTACCCACCACGCCCAGGAGATCAAGGACAACTTTGACGCCCTGGAGGGGCAGACCGTCTCCGTAGGCGGCCGCCTGATGAGCAAGCGCGGCATGGGCAAGGTCTCTTTCTGCGATCTGCAGGATAAGTCCGGCCGCATCCAGCTCTACGCCCGCCGGGACGAGATGGATCCCGACGAATATAACCGCTTCAAGAAGTACGACATCGGCGACATCGTGGGCGTTGAGGGCACCGTGTTCCGCACGGAAAAGGGCGAGATGAGCGTCCGGGCCAAGCATATCACCCTGCTGAGTAAGTCCCTGCAGCCCCTGCCCGAGAAGTTCCACGGCCTTACGGACAAGGAGATGCGCTATCGCCAGCGCTATGTGGACCTCATCATGAACCCCGAATCTAAGCGCAATTTTGAGATCCGCAGCAAGTTCGTGGCCTATCTGCGCCGCTACCTGGATAATCTGGGCTTCATGGAGGTGGAGACCCCCGTCCTCAGCCCCATCGCCGGCGGCGCCAATGCCCGGCCCTTCATCACCCATCACAACGCCCAGGATATCGACATGTATATGCGCATCGCCACGGAGCTGCACCTGAAGCGACTCATCGTCGGCGGCATGGAGCGGGTGTACGAGGTGGGCCGCATTTTCCGCAACGAGGGCATGGACACCAAGCACAACCCCGAGTTCACCACCTGCGAGCTGTACCAGGCGTTCACCAACCTGGACGGCATGATGGATATTCTGGAGGGCATCCTCTCCGGCGCCGCCAAGGAGATCCTGGGCACCTACCAGGTCACCTGGCTGGGCCATGACATTGACTTGACCCCCTCCTGGAAGCGGGTCACCATGGCAGACGCTGTGAAGAACGTCACCGGCGCCGACTTCATGGCCTGCATCGGCGACGCCGACAAGGGCGTGGAGCTGGCCAAGAGCGTGGGCGTGGACATGGACGGCGTGGCTCACACCTGGGGCAACGCCCTCTATGAAACCTTCGACCAGAAGGTGGAGGAGACCCTGGTGCAGCCCACATTCATCACCATGTACCCTGTGGAGGTCAGCCCCCTGGCCAAGCGCAGCCCCGAGCAGCCCGCCCTCACCGAGCGCTATGAGATGTTCATCTGCGGCTGTGAGATGGGCAATGCCTTCTCCGAGCTCAACGACCCCATCGACCAGTACCAGCGCTTCAAAGCCCAGGCGGAAAAGCGCGCCCAGGGCGATGAGGAGGCCGATATGATGGACGAGGATTTCGTGCTGGCCCTGGAATACGGCATGCCCCCCACCGGCGGTCTTGGCTTCGGCATCGACCGCTGCAGCATGATGCTCTGCGGCACCGATTCCATCCGGGATGTGATCCTGTTCCCGACAATGAAGTCCTTACCGAACGACAAGTAAGAAAACCCCAGTA
>CAMBKF010000021.1 GCA_945868085.1 uncultured Oscillibacter sp. | reverse complement strand
AAACCTCCAGAGCGCACTGGAGAGCTTTCAGGAACTGAAGGCGCAGTTGAAATAAGGAATGGACTTTATGAGCGAAATCCGTATAGCAATTCCTGACTTGGATTTGAACAATGCATTGCGATTAGATGGCAATCTGCGCAACTATGAGATTGGGCCATTTGATGATGTCGTTTTGGATTTTTCCAGAATGACAAATTTTGACCCACTTCCCATGTTGATGGCAGGGGCGATTATCAAACGTTTTCGGTATCAATACCACGATAACACTTTCTCTATTTCTGGCATCAACGGGAAAAGTTATGCCGGGACGATGGGCTTCTTCAAATATTTATCCGAATCCATAAGCGTTGGAAAAAGCCCCGGTGAAGCCACTGGTAGTTCAAATTATATTCCGATTACACCTATTTCGATACGCTCTTTGCAGGAACGCGCATTTCGTGATGGTGGGTCAATAGAAATCGGTGATATGATAGAAAGAGCGTCTGCTCGACTTTCTCATGTCATTGATAGGGGAAATAAGGAATTACATAAGCTGCTTACATATTTAGTCCGCGAAATACTGAGAAATACCCCTGAACACGCTCAAGCAGACGAGATGTGGATATGTGGGCAGTACTGGCCCACTTACCAATTGGCTGAAATTGCAATCATTGACGAAGGAATCGGGGTATTCCAAAGTATAACGCGTAACGCTGCACATGCAAAATATATTCATGATAACCGTTCTGCTTTAAAATGGGCTATTCGTGCAGGTATTTCAGAATCATTCCGACCCGCCTATGAGTTTAAGCCGCATGATTACGATGTATGGAAAAACAGCGGATTTGGGCTTTATATGGTTAGTCAGATATGTCAAAAGCTGAACGGCAGTTTTTGCATAATCAGTTATGGTGACGCGTTGCTCATTGATAACCACGGTGTTGCAGAAAAAAGCACCTCATTTCACGGAACTGCAATTCGCATAAGAGTACCGACGAACAACATCTCAGCTGCGC
Organism: uncultured Oscillibacter sp.; assembly: GCA_945868085.1. GTDB lineage: Bacteria > Bacillota > Clostridia > Oscillospirales > Oscillospiraceae > Vescimonas. The sequence continues at coordinate 34,960 of CAMBKF010000021.1, read as the reverse complement.
AAGCCATAATTGATGAAATAGCCGCACAGGGTGAGGTTGAAGCGCGAACGATTAAAAATGCCTTTAAAACCGCCTCTATGCCTTCAAAAGGCTTGATGACGCAGCTAAACATATAATTTGTAAATTATGAGGAATCTCAGTATGAATATTATTCGGTGGTGCAATGAGAATAATGGTTTTCTTACGGCTATCCTGTCTTTGATTGGACTTGTTCTGAGTGTTACAGCCATTGTGGTTTCTATTCGTACAGCAAGATTGCCTTATAAAAAGAAACTGATGTTAGGGTCATATATGTCTGTTGGTACAAGTATGATTCCGGGAGTTGGTACGGAAACACAGATTCTGGGCATGTCTGCTTCGGCAACGAACGTCGGAAATCGGACAATAAATATTACATATTTGGGATATGCGATCAAAAAAGATGGTCGGTATAATATGATATATCCTGTCAATCGAGACTTTGATGGAAAGGCATCCCTTAACCCTTCAGAAATGGCAGAAACCCAGTTTTATAAGGATGAGTTATTGAAGTGCTTTTCGAAGGAAAACCGTAAAACAAAGCTCTTTGTTTACGCTAAGGATACCGAAGGTGCAGAGCACAAAAGGAAAGCTGGTTCAGTCGGCAAGTTGATTGACAACCTGTCGAAATAAAAATGCACCCAGTAAAACCGGGCGTATTCTATCAAAATGGTGGTACTTTTCCAACGTAAGTTGACGAGCTGCCAGAAACGGCGGCTCGTCGTTTTTGTTAATCATTCAACTAATAATAAGTTTGGAGGTGTTAAAATGTTAGATACGATAGGTGCTTTCGGGAGAGGTATTGGAACCAACCTTTTATCTGATTCTTTGAGCAAGAAACTTGAGGCTTTCAAAGACAAAAAAGCAATTGCCTCTTTCACCCAAAGTCTGCGAGATTGGGAAATTGAATTTGAAAAACAGAATGACGGCACTATCATCACAAACGGCGCATTTTATTCACATGTGAAGTATCATAATGTAATTGAAAATATTGTGGCTTATGTCCTTGAGCCGAGTATGAATGCCGTGACTGAGGATGAATTTCTAAATTGTCTCCATGAAGAAATGGTAAGCAGGATCGAAGAAACGACCGAAAAGAAATTATCTTGGAACGACTCAAGACTTATTTGGAATTTCCTTACACACTTACTTACAACAACAAGATCCTTTCTTTTTCAAAAAATATCTTTGGAAGATCGCGGTCTATTCTATTTGGTTTGCCAAAATAATGCCAAACTTGAGAACTTAGAACGGATTGTAAAAGAGAAATTCCAAATGCAGGATCAGAATGTCCAGCAAATTGTAGAACAACTTTCGATGGCTATTCAGAAGTCCGAAACTGAGGAACGCATCAAAGCAAAAATGGCTTCATGGAATTCCAGACAAATAAAGAACCTTGGTAACCGGTATACGCCAGATTTGAACATCCCTGTTGAAATAATGGACTCTCTCCACGGAGCATCTGTCGATCAACAATTTCAGAATATATTCTATGACAAAGTAGATAAATTTTTGATTGCGATGAGACACACAGAGCTTAGTGAAATCAACGCATTGTGTGATGCCATAGAGAAATATGCAATAGAATTGAATTTCTTCAATATTACATCAAGCGACATCGATGTAATAATTTCTACAGTTAACGCTATCAAAGATTTTCTAACCAGCAAAATAGAAGAATATTATGAAAACCCCGAAGGGAAGAAAAACTTTGACAGTAAGGCATACCAGTTATACGAGAAACTGGGTATTGCCAACGAATTTAACGACTATCTAACTAATACAACTGTTAGGGTAGCCGTTTCCCCGTACATTATTTTGGCCGGAGATGGTGGTGTTGGAAAATCACATCTTATTGCCGATTACATTGATAACTGTGATTCTTTGGGGCAGACATCTTTACTTCTGTTAGGCCAGCAGTTTTCTGCGGGAATGGATGTTTTGGCTATTCTCCCAACTCTACTCGGTTGTGATATTACTTATCACGAACTTTTTGATATATTCGAAGCGATTGCCTGTGCTCAGAAAAGTCGTGTCCTGATCTGTATTGATGCTCTTAATGAAGGTGCTGGGGTAACTTTTTGGAACAGTGTTCTTGGTGGACTCGTTGATTTCCTGAAAGAGTTTCCTCACATTGGCCTCCTCGTGTCTGTGCGTACACAATATGAGGATCCTCTTTTCGACGGACAAGATACGCTTAGAGCACAAATGCAACGAATTGAACACTTCGGTTTCACTACAGTTGAACACGATGCCATGCATCAGTACTTCTCTTTCTATGGAATAACCATTGACCCTGTAGTATTCCCAATTTCAGAATTCAGAAATCCGCTGTTTTTGCGGCTGTTTTGCACCGCAAATAGAAATACGCACATTAGTCTGGGCGATATTTCATTGCCGTTTGTTTATTCGCAGTACATTAGTGTGATGGAGCAGAAAGTCGCTAAAAGATGTAACTATAACAAATCTTATAAATTAATTTCAAAAATTATTGACGAAATGGTTTCCAAACGTATCAATGAACATAGTGGAACCGTTTCACTTTCGCTTGATGATACCCTTGCACTAATAGTTGATATCTGTAAGAAATGGAATGTTAACACCGATGTGTATAGTGCACTTCTTGCGGAAGGAGTTCTTACACAAGGCATTACATATAACGGTGATGAGTATGTTTATATTACCTACGAACGACTGGAAGACTACTTTTTAGCACAGAAAATAGTTTCAGCGTATGCACAGTTAAGTGAGGAGCAGTTTTTTGAGAAGTATTCTTGGATGTTAAACAAGCCGGACCTCCTTCAATTCTTTGGTATTGTCCTTGCTGAAGACTGGGAATATGAACTGAGTGATGTATTTTCCTCTGAAAACGCGAAGAATACATATCGTGTTCGCAATGCATTTCTTTATGGCTTATTATGGCGAAAAACAACCAGTATTACGGAGCATACTATAGATTACATTAACTCGGAAATCCTGCAATATGAGTATAGTTTCAACCAGTTTGTAGATGTTCTCTTCGCATTATCAGCACGCCCAAACCATCCTTTGAATGCCAAAAATGCATTTAACTTTTTTCATGGGGTAAAAATGTCAGACAGAGATGCTACATTTATTCCTATATTTGACGAATTATATAGTAATCACGATTCAGCGCTTTATCGACTCGTTGAGTGGGGACTTGTTCACGCCTCAAAGCAAGCTATTACCGACGATATTGCGGAAAGTTGTGCAATCATCCTTTCTTGGCTCCTAATTTCGCCTAACAACGAACTTCGGGACAAGGCAACAAAAGCTATCATTTGCATCCTGAACTCACACATGCCGGCATTGTTATTCTTGATGCGGATATTTGAAGAAATTGACGACCCATACATTTCTGAAAGAATATATGCTGTCGCATTTGGCTGTGTGGTAAAGGAAGCTTCACCGCAACAGGTCAGGGCACTGGCAGAGCATGTTTACAGAAACATATTTGATAAGGATGTTGTATATCCAAATATACTGTTGAGAACCTACGCCAAAAACATTATCGATTATGCACGCCACATAGGCTGTGTTGAGGACGGGTATTTCGACGCAGAAAAAATCACACCTCCATATAACAGCAGATTCCCAGAAATTCCTTCGGATGAAGAGATTAAAACATATAAGTTGGACTATAACAGCGAATCATTTAGAGATTATCATTGGTCACAATTAGCCATTTTGAATTCAATGAAGGTTGAATACAGTCGAAGTGGTCAACCTGGTGGCTATGGTGATTTTGGAAGGTATACCTTTCAATCGTATTTTTACGCTTGGAAACAACTACATCCTATAGATTTAAAAAACATAGCCATTAAGCGTATCTTTGAACTGGGTTATGATGTCGAAAAGCACGGAAAATATGATCGAAATTGTACTGATCGTGTTGGTTTAGGGTTTCAGTTTGGAAGGAAGGAGCGTATTGGGAAAAAGTATCAATGGATAGCACTTTATGAATTGGCGGCTCAAGTCTGTGACAATTATCAGATGACGGTATACGACAATGACATAGGGGAACCACATCAGGAATACTGCAAGGGTTCTTTTGAGCCGAATATTCGGAACATCGATCCAACGGTACTTGTTACTCCTGTTTTTGATAATTTGCATATCGATATCGCAGCATTTTCATATGACATCCCAAACAATACTTATGAGGAATGGCTTGCTGATTTTTCTGACACACCTACTTTTGTGCAATGCGTAAAGCTACAGTCCGGAGCACATCAATATCTCTTACTTACGGGTGAATATGATTGGGAAGAAGCTAAGCGTTTAGGTTTCCGTTCATATGACCTTCCTCGCAAAGATATGTGGCATCAAATCAGAGGATATGTTGTAAAGAATGAATATGCTGAATCACTCATTTGCGCTCTTTCTGGTGTTGACTTTATGGGGCGTTGGATGCCTGAAGCTCAAAGTAACTCAGCAATGTACAACAAAGAATATTACTGGTCTGATGCGCATACTTTCTTTAATAACCCATATTATTGTGGTTTAGAATGGGTAAATATCGATTCTGACCGTCTTAATTATGTCTTTCCAGGAAAAGTATTAATTCCTGTTAAACAGTATTATAGCGAACGAAAAGGCGACCTGAATTGTTTGAATTCAGAAATAGCGTCTATCTACTGGCACAAACCATGCGAGGAAATATATACAAAATTGCAATTAAAGTATTTAAAAGGCAGTAATAGCGCGTTTGTTGATGGTGCTGGGGAATTAGTATGTTTTGACGGTTCAGAGCTAATAGGTAATGCATCCCACCCGCTGGCGGCCTTATAGGCATAAGCTCCGTCCTCCGCGTTGTAGCTCTCCAGCTGGAGGATCTGATAGATCGTGTAGGTCTGGCCTGCAATCGTTTTGTTGACCGTGATCGTGCCGCTGTTGTCATTGACACCGCTGGCCGCAAACGCGCTGACACTCAAGATCAGGGTCATTGCCAATGCCAGCAGAAAGCTGGCAAGTTTCTCCATCTGCTTCATTGTTATGATTCCTTTCTTTTTTGAATGATCTTTTTTGTTATGCAGGAATAAAGCTGCTCCTCAGCGGGCCCCCTTCCTGTGCTTACTCTGAATATACAACAGGCATGCGGCTGCTGCCGTCAGCAGGATCCCGGCGGCCGTATACAGTCCGGTGCCAATGCCGCCGGTATCGGGCAGAACCGATGCTGTGCAGTTCGGAATGCGCAGCGGATCGGCAGCGCTCCCGGTGCCTGAGTACAGCGCTCCAAAGGAAATGGTATACTCCATCGTGACGGCGTTCTGCGTGATCGTCACGGGCACGGAGATATGCTCGTCCATATAGCCAACCGGGACCTTGGTTTCCGTCAGAGTGTATGTGCCCTCTTTCAGCTCCCGGAACCGCACAAGGCCATCCTGGTCGCTGACCGCCGCCGCAACCACCTGTCCCGCCGCATCCGTCAGCGTGAATTCCGCGCCGGGAAGCGCGGCGCCGCTGGTGCTGTCCACCTTTTTCACACAGAAGCCCGCGAAGGGAATACGCGCCCAAACAGAGTTGGACTCCTTTTCATTGGTCGCCTCTCTGGTGCGGAAGCCGAAGGAGTTGATGGCCTCCAGATAGGTGATGGTGCCGGAATCGCGGTCCTGCTCCTCCTTGTCATGCAGGAGCGCCAGGGCTGCTTCATCGAGGGTTTCGGCTGCTTTGACCGGGATGCGCACCTGGAACACGGAGTTTTTCGCCAGGGCGGTGTCCCCCACGGCCAGGATCTGAAATGCGGTAACATCGGCATAGTCCGAAACCGATTCGCTCCAGACATCCTCAGCCAGCATGTCATGCATGGACTTCTGATAGACATCCTGGCTTGTGGTATAGAGGACCTTATACCCATCCGGCACGGCGATGGCCTCCCGGAGACGGACGGGGAACTCCGAGCCCCGCGGCTCCTGCACAAAGACATTCTCGTCTCCGGCCCGCGGCAGGGTATCATAGACTACCAGATCGTGATAATCGCTGCCGGTCTCATTGGTGACCTTCAGCAGATAATCGAACTCGGAGCCCGCTTTTACGAGCAGGCCCTGCTTGCTCCAGTTATCCGATCCGGCAGGGGCAATGAACTTTTCCGCGTAGATGGACTGGGCGGCAATGATCGTCGCATCGGAAAAAGAGCAGGCGATCATATCGTCGGTCCTGCCGTTGTTGTTCAGATCGTAGATATCCTGTGTGCCGCCGATCTTTCCGCTGTATTCGTCCAGATTGTCGCCGACCACATAGACTTCATTGCGGACCGTGCCGGGGTGCGCGTCCCGGTCAATGGTCACGCCGAAATAGATATCCGCCTGCGTTCTCACCGTCTTTCGCAGGTTTTCCACATTCAGGTGAAAAATCACGGCCGTTCGCCCGGAATTGTGATAGTTTTCTATAACCTCCGGCTGATAGTTTCTTCCTCCGTCCAATATGAAACCCACCGAGAAATCCTGCTGGACCAGATGGATCTTTTCATAATGTACGCCCTCCGGCAAAAGGTCCACGATCCGGATGTCCTTATATTCCTTTACCTTCGGTTCCAGCAGGGAGCCGCCCAGCTGGATCAGATAGCAATAGGTGCTTCCCACCGTGTTGCCGCCGATGCCATCCCATTCAATTTTGCTGCCATTGTAGAGCGTCCGCTTAGTTACTGTCAGCTCCTCCACGCTGGGCAGCATATTGTACTGGCCCGCCTGCTTCAGATAGACAAATACCGTTTTGTCACCGTTCTGATAGCTGTTGATGCTTCTGGCCTCATTGATGTAGGTGAGCTTCTCCCCCTTGGAAACATGGGTGTTCTCCGGGTCGCGGTATACCGTATACACCTGGAACTCGACGCCCTCGCCGTGCTGCATCTCATAATCATCCCGGAAGATGATCTCGTAGCCGCAGCAGATCTTACTCTCGTCGAAAACAATGGTGAAGTGACCATAGGCATTCAGATCGGTCTCTGTGACGGTGTACTCCTGCGTTGTCCCGTCGGTGTAGTAGGCCACGATCTTATCGATGATATCCGCATACGTCTGCCCGCTGGCCAGCACAGAGTGCCAATCGGATTCCAGCTTGACAAACTTCAGCGCCTCATCCAGTCCCCTGAGCAATGTGTTTCCGTTTTCCGTGATCTCGCGGTCCTGGATCACAATGTGCCGCAGCGGCGTCATTTTTCTCAGATCATTGTGCAGGGAAACGCGCCACGGATAGGGATTGGTCTTATAGGAATCCTCGTCATAGATGTCGCCCTTGGTCGCCCACTTGGAAAAGCGCCCCTCCGTACTGGGATCGCTCGTCATGCGGAAGCGGAGCGAATCGTCCGCCTGGGGGTGTGTCTCGCCCTCGGCCGCATTACTGGGAACAGACGTCATCTGAATGGTGTTGTCAAGGTCTGCGATCAGGTCATCGTTCAGCTCCTCAAATTTGAGCCCCGGGAAGCGCAGGCTCAGCTTATCGTTGTAGATCTGCGTCAGTACATCGCCGGATCCCGTGCCGGTGTAGGTCTTGGAGACCGTCGTCTTGTCGGCGCTGAGCTCCCAGCCGGGGTTCTGCTCCGCATCAAATACCGCGATCTGCTCCACGCCGTCCTTGTCCGTATATTTCGGCAGCGGATCGGTCAGCGTGACCTGGCAGACATCGCGCCAGTCATTCAGGTTGGCACCGGCATAAGTACAGCTGTTGATGATAAACGCGAAATTCACATAGGTCAGATCATCGAGATACGGGTTCCCGCCCTCATCCTTGGGCGTGACCACGACCTCCGCGCCATCCACCGCAAACTCACTGTGGCGGTTGGAGTTGACATACTTTACAATGCCCCACGTCTTGTACTCCGGCTTGTAGATATTGGGAGCGCTCTCCTCCCCGCCGGAAACCGACGCGGTAACAGGCAGCCGGTAATTATCCGGCACCACATCATCCAAAAAGCTGAGCACGAAGGGCAGCACCAGCGTCTGTGTCTTGTCGTAGGTCGTAAAGTGGATGCGGGCATAATAATTGTTCTCGTCCTCCTCGACCGGCAGGATCTCATACTCCGTAGCGGAGGAATTCGTATTGAACTCCGGGATATTGACGGAATCCTTTTCCACATACTGCCGGGGGATCGTGAGCGTCACCACCACGTCCTTCATGTCGGCTTCCAGTCCGCTGGGCTCCAGCTTCAGATAACCGGACATATTGGTGTGTGTAAAGTAGGAAACACCGTCCGGATGATCGGACTGCTGCTTCTGATCGCCGTACAGCAGGGAAACATTCAGCGTGCCCGCTGCGCTCTGCACCGCCACATCGGGGGCAGGGTCGGACGCCGGATCCTCCTCCGTCCCGGATCGGCAGGCCGATGTATGCACATGCTCCTCCACCCCGCAGGTCAACACCCATGTGCCATAGCAGCGGGCGGTATGGACATGTCCCTCGTCCGTGTTGGTGCATGTCAGCTCCTCAGGGTCGGCCGATACGCCTTCTGCCGAGGCGGTTTCCCCGGCAAGCTGCGTATAGCAGGCATCGCTGTGTACATGCTCCGGGATGGGGCAGTCCCTTTCCATGGTCACGGCAGGCCGGGCCAGCGCATAGGCCGTGCAGAACACCGCCAAAGCGCTCAACACCAGCAGCACCTTGTGCCAGCGTTTATGAAAAAGACGATTTTTTATGTATTTTTCGCCCTGTGGCAGATCATTCACGCTCATCTGCCACCACCTCCTATTCTACTGTTCCGAAGCCGGCAAGCGGCCATACACGGAACGCGATTTTTCCAACGATCTGTTCTTCGGAAATGCATCCGACCTCCGAATGGCGGGAGTCCACCGACGTGGAGCGGTGATCTCCCATGCAGAAATACCGGTTATCCGGCACCTGATAGGGCAGGTCAATATTGGCATCACCCAGGGCCTTTTCCGCCAGGTACGGCTCGTCCAGGAATTCTCCGTCCACATAAACGTTTCCGTCCTCATCGATATCCACCAGCTGCCCCGGGCCGGCTATGACCCGCTTTACCAGTATTTTATTGCCTATATAAAAGGCTGCCAGGTCCCCCTGCTGAAACGCCGAGCCCTTCACGGCCACCACGATGTCTCCTTCATTCAGAGTGGGCGCCATGGAGGAGCCGTAGATCTGCAGAACGGGAAGCCATATCGTTGCCACCAGCACAGCCATTGCCGCCACGACTACCAGCGTGTATATGGTGCTGCGCAGGATCCTTTTATACCGCTTCCGATGCCGCAGACGCTTCACTTCCGCCTCCAGCAGCTCCTGGCTCGGCATCTCCATCTGTTTGCTCTGCTTCATGATCTTTTATCCCTGTCCCCGGTGGGCATCTGAGAGAGCAGCTGCCGCAGCTCGGCGTGTTCATTGGTGATGGCGGCGAGCTTTACTGAAACAGCGTCCCAAAACGCCTGGGACTCCGCCTCCGCCTTTTCCAGCATCTCGGCGCACTGTCTCCGGGTAACAGCCGCGGTCTCCTCCGCCTGTTTCTGCGCGTCCGCAAGGATCTGCTCCGCCTTTTCTTTGCTCTCTTTTTCCCGCTGCGCGCAGATCGCCTCCTGGCGCTGATTCAGCTGCGCAATGTTGTCGGTATACTGCCGGCAGGCCTGCTCCGCCGCCTGGAACACACCGTTCAGCTGCAGGGCCGCCTCTGCAATAGAGCCGGCCCGCTCCATGCGGATCGTTCTGTCCGCCAGGGCGGTCTGAGCGGTCTGCAGCTGCTCGCGCAGGGCCTGATTCTCTCTGCTTTCCTTCAGGAGAAGATCCAGCAGGTCACCGCGCCCCAGCTTTCTTAATTCTTTCTCTGTCATGGTGATCCCTCACTTCCATATCTGCCGGCCCAACAGTAAAGAGCGGCAGTCGCTTATACTGCCGCTCTTTTTTGCCAACTCAACCACGACAGTACATTTTGATAAATTATCTGCGCCGCTTTGTGCAATATTTTTTATATAGCGCCCATGGCGAAATTCGCTTCGCATTCAGGCACCGCTCTTTGCGCAGGTTATTATGCTCGCATAAGTTTCAAAAATCAACATTTTTCCAGCAGGAAACGTTTACATTTTTCAAAAAAATTTCATTTGGCGTCGAAAAGCCTCCCGCGCTCGGGCCGTATTTGCCGCAGACTTACCATCGGCCCACCGAGATCCTGGCCGACAGCGGCCCCGGAGCACAGACTTTTGCTGGGCAGCCGCCCATTTTTATGGTATATTATGTGTAAGCCTGATTTTTCCGTCCACCGGCAGAGGTATGCAGAGGAGGTATTTTTATGATCCTGAAATATCCGGCGGGCCGCCCATTTTTCTGCGGCAGCAGCGGTCCGCGGTCGGAGGGGGACCTGCGATGAGTAAATGGTCAAAGAGATTTATCTCCCTAGGCATTTGCTGCCTGCTTGCCGCCCTGTGCCTGACCGCGTATAACCTTTGGAGCGATGCGCGGGCCGGAAAGACCGCCGACTCCGCCCTGCAGAGGCTGCAGCAGCTTCAGGCCGCCGCAGCGCTGGGCGCAGTTTCCTCCGGAGAAGATATTCCGGAGTACATCCTGCACCCGGAAATGCAGATGCCCGTGCAGACTATAGACGGGCAGGATTATATCGGCACACTGGAGATCGACTGTCTGGGGCTGTCCTTGCCCGTGATCAGCCAGTGGAGCTATCCCGGGCTCCGGATCGCCCCCTGCCGGTATGCCGGGTCTGCCTATCAGAACAACATGGTCATTGCGGCGCACAACTACGCAAGCCACTTTGGCCGGCTCAAAACCCTCGTTCCGGGAGACGCGGTCACTTTCACAGACGCAGACGGCAACGTCTTCCGCTACCAGGTGGCGGAGATCGAGATCCTGCCCCCGTACTCCACCCAGGAAATGACGGACGGGAATTGGGATCTGTCCCTGTTCACCTGCACCATCGGCGGCCAAGCCCGCGTAACGGTACGGTGTCAGCGGGACCAGGGCGCGGCCCGGTAGCGCCTGCGGTATGCCGCCGGGCGCCGCACTTTTTCAGGCAGAAGCGCCGCCGGGCGGTCCGCCCGTTCACCCACGGGATAGACCACAGCTTACCCCCGAAAAAAATTCACAAAAAAGCCCTTGACTTAAAGTATACTTTAAGTTGTATAGTATACTCGTACTTTAAGGGCGGCGCGCCGCCTGTTTTCGATCTCTATGCAACGGAAAGGATGGATGCCCCATGAAGAAGCTGACAGCGCTGCTGGCATGCCTGGCCCTGGTGCTGCTGTGCGCCTGCGGCAGCAAGACGCCCGCCGCGCCCGCAGATGCATCGCAGACCCCCGCCGCCGGGACGGAGGAGAGTCCCCGCTCCGGCAAGGTGCAGGATATGGGACAGTATGAGACGGTGTTCGTGGGCTTTCCCATCTGGTGGTACCAGGCGCCCCGGATCATCGAGACGTTCCTGGAGAGCTATGACTTTTCCGGCAAGAAGGTCGTCCCCTTCGCCACCTCCGGCGGCAGCGGCCTGGGCAAGACCGAGGACATCCTCAAGGCCGTGTGCCCGGCGGCTCAGTGGCTCCCGGGCAAGCGCCTGCGCAGCGGCGAAAGCGCCGGGGCCGTGCAGAGCTGGGTGGACAAGCTGGATATCTGACAGAACAGGAGGCTCATAAAATGGCAGTAAAGCAGACGGCGGGCCGGGAGGCCCTGGGGCAGTTTGCCCCCAAATTCGCAGAACTCAATGACGACGTGCTGTTCGGCCAGGTGTGGAGCCGGGAGGACAAGCTCTCCCTCCGGGACCGGAGCCTGGTGACGGTGGTGGCCCTGATGGCCCAGGGCCTGACGGATTCCTCCTTCCGCTATCACCTGGAATCCGCCAGGAAAAACGGCATCACCAAGACGGAGATCGCGGAAATTCTGACCCACGCAGCCTTTTACGCGGGCTGGCCCAAGGCCTGGGCCGCCTTCCGCATGGCCAAGGAGGTCTGGGCAGAGGACGATGCGGCCCTCGACGCCAAGGCGGCCCACGAAAACGCCATGGTGTTCCCCATCGGCGCGCCCAACGACGCCTTCGCCCGGTACTTCATCGGACAGAGCTACCTGGCGCCGGTGTCCACCGAGCAGGTGGGCATTTACAACGTGACCTTTGAGCCGGGCTGCCGCAACAACTGGCACATCCACCACGCCGCCCAGGGCGGCGGGCAGATCCTGGTGTGCGTGGCCGGGCGGGGCTACTACCAGGAAGAGGGCCAGCCCGCCCGGGAGCTGCATTCCGGAGACGTAGTGAACATCCCCGCCGGAGTCAAGCACTGGCACGGCGCCGCCCCGGACAGCTGGTTCTCCCACCTGGCGGAGGAGGTGCCGGGGGAGGATGCCTCCAACGAATGGCTGGAGCCGGTGACGGACGAGGTGTACGGCAAACTGCGCTAAGGCGGCATTTATAGAGATTTTTTGACCGGGAGGCCCTGCAGGGTCTCCCGGTTTTTTTCGTGGGATGGGACTGCGGTTTTTACGGGGCAGACGGCAGTTGACCCGGCAGGCGGGGACGTGGTATAATGGGCACAATAAAAGAAGCTTTCTAAGGAGGCGCAGCCATGATCGAAAAAACCAAACTGCCCCTGGCCGCCTTTGTGGCGGACAATGCCACCGTCCGGGGCCACGTCACCGCCGGGAAGGGCAGCAGCATCTACTTCGGCGCTGTGATCCGCTCGGAATCGGACACCACCGCCATCGGCGAGGACACCAACATCCAGGACAACTGCGTCCTGCACACGGATAAGGGCTTTCCCATTACCATCGGCCGCGGCTGCACCATTGGCCACGCCGCCATTCTCCACGGCTGCACCATCGGCGACAACACCCTCATCGGCATGGGGGCCATCGTCCTCAACGGGGCGAAGATCGGCCGGGACTGCATCATCGGCGCCGGGGCCCTGGTGCCCCAGGGCATGGAGATCCCCGACGGCAGCCTGGCCTTCGGCTCCCCGGCCAAGGTCCGCCGGGCGCTGACGGCGGAGGAGATAGAATCCAACCGGGCCGCCGCCGCCTTCTACTGCCGGGAGGCGGAGGAATACGCCGAATAGCGCCATGCCCGACAGTGGGAAAGGAGAACGTATCATGAAAGAAAACCGGAAGCTGCTGCGGGAGGTGCTCCAGGACATCCGCCGCGACATGACCGACGAGGAAGTGCTGAACCTGCTGGCGGACAGCAAAATTTCCGAGGGGCCGGACAGCGAAAAAAGCAAGTACACCCTGGGCCAGCGGGCCGCCGACTCCATTGCCAAATTTGCCGGGAGCTGGGCGTTCATCTTCTCCTTCACGGGGGTGCTGATCCTGTGGATGGTGGTGAACACCGTGCTGGCGGCCCGGGCCTTTGACCCGTACCCGTTCATCCTGCTGAACCTGGTGCTCTCCTGCGTGGCGGCCATCCAGGCGCCGCTCATTATGATGAGCCAGAACCGGCAGGAGGAGAAAGACCGCCGCCGGGCCGAAAACGACTACAAGGTCAACCTGAAAACCGAGATCATGATCGAGGACCTGTACGACAAGGTCAACGCCATCCTGGCCAGGCAGTCCGCCCTGGAAAAGCTGCTGCGGGAGCAGGAGGAAGCGGAAAAATAATAACGACGTAAGAAGCAGCCGCCTTCGGGCGGCTGCTTTTCTGCATATACTATATAAATATGTCCGGTCTTACTTGGCCCGGTCGGCCTCGATGAGCTTTTTCAGGGCCTCCACGCCCAGGCGCACGGCGGAGCTGGTGTCCTCGGTCATCTTCTGGTCCAGGCCCGCGGCCTCCCGCTCCTGGTTCCAGATCACATGGAAGCAGGAGCCGCAGCGGCAGCCCAGGGCATCCGCCACCACGAACAGCGCCGCCGACTCCATCTCGCTGGCCTTCACGCCCAGGCGCTTCCAGGCCTCCCACTTGTTCAGCAGCTCATAGGACACGGGCATCCGGGCCGGGCTATGCTGGCCGTAGAAGGAATCCTTGCACTGGACCACGCCGGTGTGGTAGCGGTGTCCGCTCTCCCGAGCGGCCTCCACCAGGGCGGTAGCCACCTCAAAATTGGCCACGGCGGGATACTCGATGGGGGCGTACTCCCGGCTGGTATGCTCAAAACGGATGGCGCCGGTGGCGATAACAATATCCCCGGACTGCACATCCAGGTCAATGCCGCCGCAGGTGCCCACGCGAATGAAGGTGTCCGCGCCGATATTGTGCAGCTCCTCCATGGCGATGGAGGCCGAGGGGCCGCCGATGCCCGTGGAGCAGACGGAGACTTTTTCGCCCAGGAGGGTGCCGGTGTAGATGGTGAACTCCCGGTTGCTGGTGACAAAGTGCGCGTCGTCAAACAGGGCGGCTATGGCCTTGCACCGGCCCGGATCACCGGGGAGGATGCAGTAACGGCCTACATCGCCGGCCTGGCAGTGAATATGAAACTGCTTTTCCAATTTTTGCATAAAAAGCGGCCTCCTTTTGTGAGTTTTCTATAGTATACCTTCTTTTGCCGGAAAATGCAACCGCTCCTTGCTCTGGCAGATCTTGCTGCCGTTAGGGGCGGGAAAAATGCAGATACTATCCTGGGCATCGCAATTTTCTGAAAATTGAGAAGGAGGATGGCCATGCAGAAGTTTTTGGCGCTGCTGATGCTGGTAACGGTCCTGCTCAGCCTGTCCGCCTGCGGCGACCGGCCGGACACCGCCGCCGAGCAATTCCCGCCCACGGTGTATGACGGCACCGGCGGCAATAACGGCACCGGCGGCAACGGCTCTCCGGCCCCGGACAACAATCCCGCCGGGGATCCGCTGACCCCCTCGGAGCGGCTGTGGGACAGTGATAACGATGGCGCTTCCGACATTCCCGTGACCCCCTATGACGAAATGGTGGAAAACGGGCGCATCCGGGACACGGACGGCATTCTGTCCGACGGGGAGAACCCGCAAAGCTGAAAGAATCGAAGCGGCAGGGGCAGCGGTAAAAGCGGAAAACAGACCGGGTGACCGGTCTGTTTTTTATACTTTCTTGACAAGTACGGGAAAACTGGCTATAATTTCGACAGGCGCTGCACGAACGGCAGGCGGTTGGCCACACCACCCGGAAGGGGGTGAGGCGCATGCGAATTACACTACATATCGGAGCCTTCACGGTGACGATCATCGTAAAACGCAGAAACCGCCACTCTGGCAAGTGACGGTTTCTTCACTTTGAAATAACCTAACTCCAGGGCCAACCGCTTGTCGCAGCGCCTTTCTATGTTTATTATAGCAGAAATCTCCGTTTTGTCAAGAGGGCGGGAATACAGCGCCGTGGTATTACGGATTGCCACAGCCAGTTTGCGAACTGGCTTCGCAATGACATGACTTTTTACAAGGAGTACGGTGGTTGACGGGCGGCGGGGTGTGGGCACCCCGCCCTACGGCGGACAAGAAAATTTGTGCAAGCCCGGTGCGGGTCGTCCGGGAGGCCGACCCCTACACGCCGTTTACCGATAGAGCTCCGTAGGGGGCGGTGCCACCGGGTGCCGCTGCCCTTGTCTGCGCCAAACGCCAAAAGAAGGCAGACCGATTTCCCGGTCTGCCTTCCAACCTTACTGATATTGCCTTCATTTCGGCGGCCGCGCTTAGTGCATGGGCGGATCACATTTCATCCAGGGGCAAGGGTTTCCCCGTATAGGTCCACACGCTGTGGCAGGCAGCGATGAGCTTCCCCTCCGCCGTGGTGATCTCCGCCCGGCAGAAGCAGGTGCGGCGGCCCGCCCGGGTCACCTCTCCCCGGGCAATGAGATGGCGGGCGTCCCCGGCGGGGGCCATGAAATCCACCGTGGAGCTGACGGTGACGCAGGTCTCCTGCCGCAGCCCGGACATGGCAATGCCGCAGGCGTCATCTGCCAGGGTGAACAGGATGCCGCCGTGGGGCTGGCCCCAGCGATTCATGCTCTCGGGCGTCAGGTACAGCTCCACCCGGGAGCGGCCCTCCCCGATGTCGGTGATCTCAATGTGATTGTGTGCGGTAAACGGCTCCTGCTCGTTGGCGTACCGCAGCAGTTTGGCTTTTAATTCCGGGGTCATGGGGTCTCCTTCATTACATATTGTAGTTTTTTGCTTATATATTACTTTTTGTTTTCGTCCGCATCCGCAGAAGGCGGGTCGCTCTGTCGGTCACGGTGGACATATTCCCAGGCCTGCAGGGGCATATGCTTTTTTTCCAGCCGGCAGTTCAGCAGCCAGCGCACCAGCACCTGCAGGCAGGCGAAGATGGGCACGCCCAAAAACATACCCAGCACGCCGCCGAAGCCGCCGCCCACCAGGATGGCCACGATGACCCACAGACTGGAGATGCCCGTGGAGCCGCCCAGAATTTTCGGGCCGATGACATTGCCGTCCAGCTGCTGCAGCAGCACGATGAAGATGACGAAATACAGGCACTTCAGCGGGCTGACCAACAAAATCAGCAGTGCGCAGGGGATGGCCCCCAAAAACGGCCCGAAGAAGGGGATCACGTTGGTCACGCCCACCACCACGCTGACCAGCGGGGTATAGGGCATGTTCAAAACAGAGCAGCCGATGAAGCAGAGGATGCCGATGATGAGGGAATCCAGCAGCTTGCCGCGGACGAAGCCGCTGAAAATATGATCCATCCGCCGGAAGCCCCGCATGGCGAACTTGGCCCGCTCCTCCGGCAGCACACCATAGAGCAGCTTGCAGCAGCGGGCAACGCTCTTTTCCTTGGCCGCCAGCAGGTACACGGACACGATGATACCGATGAGGAAGTTCTTGGCAAAGATGACAATGCTCCACACGCCGGTGACCAGGCTGCCGGTGAAATTGGTGACGGCGGTCTGCAGACCCGGCAGCAGCTTGGTGGTGAGCCACTGGCTGGCCTCGCTGTAGTAGCGGTTGAACAGGTCCGTCAGCTCCGGATTGTCGCTGAGCAGGTCCGTGGCCCAGTTATAAATGGTGGTATAATAGCTCTCCAGGTTGTTCACCAGAGTGGTGACGCTGTCCACCAGCTGAGGCACCAGCATACTGAATAGCAGGTACAGCAGCACCAGCACGGCGGCCCATGTGAGGAAAATGCTCACCGCCCGCAGCCAGCCCTTATGGATCCGGATGGCTCTGCCCCGTTTCCGGGCCAGGGCGTCCCGCAGGCGGAGAATGGCCCGCTCCAGAAAATTCACAATGGGCGCCAGGAGGTAGGCCATGCCCAGGCCGTAGAGCACCGGCGACAGCACCGAAAAGAGCTTGGCAAAAAACGCCTGCACCGTGCCGGAATTATCCCGGTAAAACACATCGTAGAAGATCAGCAGGGCGCACCCCGTGAGAAATGCGGTCAGCCCCCAGGCAAAATATTTTTTCTTTTCCTTCTTCACAGCGGCGCCTCCTTCCTGATGGTTTCTATCATACCCAATTTCTGCGGCCATTGCAAGGCTTGCGGCACAAGTTTGCAAATTTCCGCAGTCGGGCGGGTTGGTCTTGCGTTTTTTCTCAAGGGCGTGTATGATATGATTAGATTTATCACCTTTTCGTTTTCTGTTAGAGGAGGTTAGCTGTGAAAAAGCTGCTTTTGATCGTGAATCCCCGGGCGGGGAAGAACAAATCCCTGTCGCCGCTGTACGACGCCATCGCCCGCCTGTCCGCAGGGGGCTATCTGGTGCATGTGCGGGAGACCGCGGCCCCCGGCGACGCCACCCGGTTCGCCCGGGACATTGGGCCGCTGTTTGACACCGTGGCCTGCTACGGCGGCGACGGCACGCTGAACGAGACCATCTCTGGCCTGATGCAGCTGGAGCACAAGCCCCTGCTGGGCTATCTGCCCGCCGGCAGCACCAACGACTTTGCCGCCACGCTGCGCATCCCCGCCGTGCCCTACATGGCCGCGGAGATCATCACCCAGGGCACCCCCATGGCCCTGGACGTGGGCCGGCACAACGGCCGGTACTTTTCCTATGTGGCGTCCTTCGGCGCCTTTACCAAGGCCAGCTATTCCGCGCCCCAGGAGGTCAAAAACGCCCTGGGCCACTTCGCCTACATCCTGGAGGGGATCAAGAGTCTGGACTCCCTGCGTCCCTACCACTGCCGCATCACCGCGGACGAGGAGACCATCGAGGGGGATTTCATCTTCGGCAGCGTCTGCAACTCCACCTCCCTGGGCGGCCTGGTGAAGCTGGACCCCAACCGGGTGCGGATGGACGACGGTGTGTTTGAGCTGGTGCTGCTGCGGATGCCCCGGACCCTGCTGGATCTGACCAACCTACTGGTGGCACTGAACCAGATGCAGTACGACGACCCGGGCATCTTCTTCCGCCACGCCTCCCGGGTCACCGTGGAGACGGCGGACGACATCCCCTGGTCCCTGGACGGGGAGTACGCCCCCAGCAGCCCGGTGGTGAACATTGAGAACTGCCACGGGGCCATCCGTCTCCTGGTGAAGAAGCCGGAGGAGAATGCGTAACCCCTCCGGGCTGTGGAAATTTTAAGACAATCAGGCCGCCCCGGTATGCCGGGGCGGCCTGATTTTTGCGGTGAACACAGAGAGACCGTGCGGAGGTATTACGAATCGCCACACCGGTGACGTCGGTCACCGGTTCGCAATGGCAGCTTCGCAAGGCCGGCGGCGGGCTGGGGGCAGCCCGCCCTACGGAGAACAGAGGTGTGCCTGTAAACAAAAAACCGGAGCTTTCGCTCCGGTTTTTTTATTGGAATCCCGCCGCGTTCTGTCAGGAGAACCAGCCCAGGCCGAAGAAGCCGTCCAGCTGTCCCGCCAGGATGAAGAGCATCAGCAGGGGCGTGATGAACTTCACACAGATGTTGAAGAAGGTCTTGGACTTGAAGGCGTTGCCCTCCAGGCAGCACTCGTCGTCCACCGCCTTGGGCCCCAGCTCCCAGCCGATGCACAGGCACATGAGCAGCGCGCCCAGGGGCATCATGATGCCCTCGGATACGCAGTCCAGGAAGTCCAGCCAGCAATCGCTCCAGCCGGGCAGGTTACCGTTGGCGTCGGGCTGGATGCCCAGGATATTGAAGGGGGAGATGCCGTTGGCGCCCAGGCCGTCCAGGCAGACCAGCACGCACAGCAGGCCGGAAGCCAGGCCGGCAATGACGGCGTAGACCTTCCGCTTGTCGCCCTTGCCCTTTTGCCGGGCCTTGTCGCAGAAGTGGGCCACGACCACCTCCAGCAGGGAGATGGAGGAGGAGATGGCCGCCAGGACCACCAGCAGGTAGAAAATGATGCCGAAAACATAGCCCACGGTGCCCATGGTGTTGAACACGTTCTGCATGGTGATGAACAGCAGCTTGGGGCCGCCGATGGGGCCCTCGGGATCCAGGGCGAAGCGGGCGGGCATGACCGCCAGGCCCGCCATCAGGGCGATGATGGTATCGCAGACCACGATGATGAGCGCATTCTTCTCCAGGTTCTGCTTCTTATCCAGGTAGGAGCCATAGGTGACCATGGCACCCATGCCCAGGGACAGGGAGAAGAACATCTGGCCGCCGGCGGTAGACAGAACGTTGATGAAGCTGGGTGCCTTGGCAATGACGCCGTGCTCCACGGCCCAGCCGGGGACGAACATGTACTTCAGGCCGTCCGCGGCGCCGGGCAGAGTGCAGGCCCGGACGATGACGATGACCAGCATGAAGAACAGGCAGGGCATACCTATGGAGCAGAACTTCTCGATGCCGCCGCCAATGCCGCCCATAACGATGAGCAGGGTGATGAGCACGAAGATCAGACCGTAGATCACAGACTCCAGCTGATTGGTCAGCAGGTTGCCGAACACATCGCCGCTGGCCAGGCCGTTGTTGCCAAAGCCGGCGCCGAAGAGGTTGCCCACGTTCAGCACGACGTACTTGATACAGTAGCCGCCCAGGGCGCAGTAGAAGCCCAGGATCAGGAATGCAGACAGGATGCCCAGCCAGCCCAGCCACTTGAACCGCTTGCTCAGCACCTGGTAGGCGCCCACGGCGCCCTTGCCGGTCTTGCGGCCCAGGGCCAGCTCGCCCACCATGACCACGAAGCCGCACAGGGCCGCCAGGACCAGGTAGATGATGAGGAACGTGAAGCCGCCGCTGGCACCCATCTTATTGGGAAAGCCCCAGATGTTGCCCAGGCCCACGGCCGAGCCGATGGCGGCCATGAGGAAACCGAAATTGGTTCCAAAGCCTTTTCTTTCTTCCATTGTTTTCTCTCCTTAAAATCAGATTCGTTTCCCGGAGTTTTTCCACTTTCAGGAAACTCGCCCCTGTGGGGTGAAAAATTTTGCTTGCGGCGCTCTCCATATTCGCCACAAGTTTCCCTTTACAGTATACAAAATTATTTTTTTACGCGCTATTGGCAATATTTATAAATATTTGACGCACGATTTGTATCTTTTAACATTTTATGAACAGAAATTATTCTCACACTACGAAACATACCGCTTTTTATATTTCTTGGAAGTAGATTTTTGCCTGTGTTTCCTCCAATGATCGTCGAAACAATTTTTCGTAAAAAGAAAAACCGGAGCTTTCGCTCCGGTTTTTTAGTTTCGGTTTTGCTGCGTTCCGTTAGGAGAACCAGCCCAGGCTGAAGAACTGGTCGATCTGGCCCAGCAGCACGAACACCATCAGGATGGGGGTGATGGTCTTGACGCAGAAGTTGAAGTACTTCTTGCTCTTGAAGCTGTTGCCCTCCAGGCAGCACTCGTCGTCCACGAACTGAGGCTTCAGCTCATAGCCGATGCAGATGCACATGAGCAGGGCGCCCACGGGCATCAGGATACCCTCGGCGATCATGTCGAAGAAGTCCAGCCAGCAGTCGCTCCAGTTGCTGGCCTCGATGCCCAGGATGTGGCAGGGAGACATACCGTTGGAGCCCAGGCCGTCCAGGCACACCAGGATGCACAGAGCGCCGGCGGCGATGGCGGCGATGACGGAGTAAGCCTTGCGCTTGTCGCCCTTGCCCTTGTCGCGGGCCTTATCCACAAAGTGAGCCACGATGACCTCCAGCAGGGAGATGGAGGAGGAAACAGCGGCCAGGATGACCAGCAGGTAGAAGATGAGGCCGAAGATGTAACCCACGGTGCCCATGGTGTTGAACACGTTCTGCATGGTGATGAACAGCAGCTTGGGGCCGCCGATGGGGCCCTCGGGATCCAGGGCGAAACGGGCGGGCATAACCGCCAGGCCGGCCATCAGAGCGATGAGGGTATCGCAGATGACGATGACCAGGGCGTTCTTTTCGATGTTCTGCTTCTTATCCAGGTAGGAACCGTAGGTGATCATGATGCCCATGCCCAGAGACAGGGAGAAGAACATCTGGCCGCCTGCGTTGGACAGGACCGTGATGAGACTGGGTGCCTTTTCAATAACGCCGTGCTCCACAGCCCAGCCGGGAACGAACATGTACTTCAGGCCATCCACAGCGCCGGGCAGAGTGCAGGCGCGGATGATGACGATGACCAGCATGAAGAACAGGCAGGGCATACCAACGGAGCAGAACTTCTCGATACCGCTGGACACGCCGCCCATAACGATGAGCAGGGTCAGCACCACGAAGATGAGGCCGTAGATCACGGACTCCAGCTGATTGGTCAGCAGGTTGCCGAACACATCGCCGCTGGCCAGGCCGTTGTTGCCAAAGCCGGCGCCGAAGAGGTTGCCCACGTTCAGCACGACGTACTTGATACAGTAGCCGCCCAGGGCGCAGTAGAAGCCCAGGATCAGGAATGCAGACAGGATGCCCAGCCAGCCCAGCCACTTGAACCGCTTGCTCAGCACCTGGTAGGCGCCCACGGCGCCCTTGCCGGTCTTGCGGCCCAGGGCCAGCTCGCCCACCATGACCACGAAGCCGCACAGGGCTGCCAGGATCAGGTAGATGACGAGGAATGTGAAGCCGCCGTTGGCACCCATCTTATTGGGGAAGCCCCAGATGTTGCCAAGGCCGACTGCCGAACCAACGGCTGCCATGAGGAATCCAAATGTGGATCCAAAGCCTTTTCTTTCTTCCATTGTTTTCTCTCCTTAGATGTAAGTTTTGTTTCCCATGGTTTTTTACTCTCGGGAAACGCACCCCGGAAAAGGGTAAAAATTTGCCTGTGTAAGCCGGAAAAGCTAACACAGGCTTATACTTAGAGTATACAGGATTCCTTTCTTGTCCACAATTGACATTTTTAATAAAAATTTGTCATCCTATTCGGCCTTTTTAACATTCTGTGAACAACAGTGCATTATTCCTGTTAAGAAACAAACAATCTTGTCAGTTTCTTAACAATGAACATACAGGAAAGGTTTTGCCCCATTTTTGTGTGTTTTGTTTCATTCAGAGAAACGTTTCTTGGATTGTGGTAATTCGGTGCGTCGCCTGCCGAGGCCGTGTTTGCCAGGCGCACGGCGGGAAGCGAGGGGCAGAGGGATACGGATTGCTGCGCCAGTGTGCGAACTGTTTCGCAATGGCAGGGTTTGCATGGGGTGCGGTGTGCGGCGGGACCCATGGGTCCCGCCCTACAAGGCATTCCTTCGCAGGGGCGGACGACCCTGTCCGCCCGGGGTAACACGCAATATTTTTGTAGGGCAGGGCCCGCGTGCCCTGCCGGGAGGGTGCAGTGGTTGACGCGTGGCGGGACAGAGCCCCACCCCTACGGACGGCTTGCAAATTTCTGCGTGCGGGCCGATGTGGGCATCGGCCCCTACGAAAAGGATGCGATCATTGCGTAGGGCGGCGTCCCGATGCCCAGCCGGCAGCACTGTATCCCAGCGGACAATATGCGCATCCTCCCGGGTGCAAAAAGAGAACGGACCGGCCGTCCGTTCTCTTTCAGAGTTTCTATGGCAGCGGGGGCATCCCGCCGGGGCGTTACCACTTGTTTTCCACCTTTTCCGCAAAGCCCGGGAAATCCTCCACCCGGATCACCGTTCCGTCATCCAGGGTGGCGGTGCCGGTGAAGCGGCCAAAGACCTGGTGCTGGTCGCTCTTGATGAGCTTGACATCCGTGCAGGCCGCCCGGTCCAGCACCGGCGTGAAGGCCATCTCAAAGCGGCCGTCATCCGAGGTGAAGGTCCAGGGAGCCAGGAAATCGTCCCGGCCGTCCTTCTGGGGGATGTGGAAGGTCACCTGGCTCAGCTTGTGGGCCTTGCCGCCGTAAAAGAGCATGTTCTCACTGGCGGCGGAGGTGTCGCCGAAGCCGTAGCCGATGTTCCAGCCGAAGGGCACCCCGTCCACCTGGCCGCTGGCGCTGCCCCAATACCAGGTGTTGTGGTAGGTCCACACGCCCCGGCCCCAGTCCAGCACGGCGAAAGAATCCGCCGGGTCAAAGGTATAGCTGCGGCCGGCGGCGGTGACGGTGCCGCTGGCCCGGAGACAGTTGATCTTCTGATTATAGTAGAAATGTCCGGCCTTGGGGAAGGGGGTGCAGATGACCATGCTCTCCTCCGGCTCATCCGTAAGGCGGATGCGGCCGTCAATGGCCGCGCCGTCCAGGAAATCCTCCATGTGGAAGTCCAGCACCCGGTCCGCACCCTCGTGGCGGAAAGACAGGTGATAGCCCTTGCCGGAGATGGACACATCCCCGGTCTCGGAAGACTCCGGCAGGCCGGTCTTGCCCATGGGGAAGGCGCGCATGGGGCTCTTGGTCTTCTCCCAGCCCTCGTCAAAGTTCAGCAGGGAGATAGAGTCCAGGCCCATGTAGCTGTTGTCGTCGATGGTCAGGGCCACGGCAAAATGGCCGTTATTAATAAGGTAATAGTCCCACTCCTTGATGCGCATGGCCCCGGCCTTGATGTCCCGGCGGCGGTAGATGGGCAGGAGCTTTTTGCAGTAACCGGCCTCGCGCAGATTGCCTTTTTCGTCCAGCAGGGGCTGGGCGGCGGTGATCTCGTGCTGCATGATGGGTCCCCCTTTTGTTTTTTGTCAGTATAACATATTTATAAGGGAGCGTCAACGCGGAGGGGGGAATCGCGCGGGGGACGCGGATTGCCACACCAGTGACATCGGTCACTGGCTCGCAATGACAGATTACGAAAAGATTTCTGTCATTCCGAGGAGCGGAGCGACGTGGGAATCCGTTTTCTTTGTAGGGCAGGGCCCGTGTGCCCTGCCGGGGTGCGGCGCAGGCCCGGTGCGGGCCGTCGAGGACGCCGGCCCCTACGAAACGGAATGGGAGCATTGCGTAGGGCGGCGTGCCCTCACGCCGCCGCACGGCAGACGCGGAGGTTTCCCCCGTCCCGCCAGGCCAGCACAAGCGCAGAGCGCGTCGCGGATGGAGACGCAGAGGCGATACGAAAGCAAGGCAAGAAATTTGCACTGTGCCGCCGTCGCGTGGCTGAAAGGAACCGACGCAGGCGGCACCTCAGCCGCGGAAAGGATTTCAAAACCTTGGTTTTGACGGCGTTCTTTCCTCCCTTTCTTTCGCCGCAGAAAGAAAGGGAGCCGCGGTCGGCACGCACACAACAAGGCGTATAATGCAGGGAAAACGGATTGCCACAGCCAGTTTGCGAACTGGCTTCGCAATGACAGGTCTTTTTGCAAGGGGTGCGGTGGATAGGGGGAGGCGGGACACGTGGTCCCGCCCTACAGGGCATTCCTTTGTAGGGGCGGACGACCCAGTCCGCCCGGGGTAATACGCAATATTTTTGTAGGGCAGGGCCCGTGTGCCCTGCCGGGAGGGCGCGGTGGTTGACAGGCGGCGGGGTGTGGGCACCCCGCCCTACGATTAATGGGGAAATTTGCGCAAGCCCGGTTCGGGTCGTCCGGGAGGCCGACCCCTACGAATCGTTTGCCGATAGAGCTCCGTAGGGGGCGATGCCCACATCGCCCCGCACGGTAGGCACAGCGCAACCTGGGTCAAAAATTTCCTCCGGCGGGTTTTCCACATCCTCTTGACAACGGCGTAAAAATCGCTATAATTTGAAAACGATAATCATTTTCAAATTCGGAGGGATGTTCCCATGTCCTATATGACCAAGCAGCAGACGGCGGTGCTGCAGTGCATCGCCTCCTGCCCCGGCGGCCGGGCCACGGCCATGGACCTGGCCCAGAAGCTGCGGCAGGACGGTCAGTCCGTGGGCCTGAGCACCGTATACCGGCAGCTGGAAAAGCTGGTGGCCCAGGGCAAGGTCCACAAGCTGCTCACCGATGAGGGGGCCTACTACCAATACTGCGACAAGGCCCGGCACAACGACTGCTTCCTGCTCCAGTGTGAGGGCTGCGGCGCCATTTTCCACATGGACTGCTCCCACCTGGGGGAGCTGTACGACCACCTGCTGGAGGGTCACGGCTTCGCCATCAACCCCCGGCGGACCATGTTCTACGGCCTGTGCCAGAAATGCCGGGAGGCTCGGGAGGCGAAGAAATGAGAAAACGCATTTTGGCCCTGCTGCTGGCGGCGGCCACAGCCCTGGGCCTGTGCGCCTGCGCACCGGTGGAGGAGACGGACAGCGGCAAGCTCTCGGTGGTGTGCTCCCTGTTTCCTTACTACGACTTTGTGCGGGTGATCGGTGGGGAATGGGTGGAGCCCCGGCTGCTGGTGGCCGCCGGGCGGGAGGCCCACAGCTTTGAGCCCACCCCGGCGGATGTGATCCGGGTGAGTCGGGCGGACGTATTTGTCTACAACGGCGGCGAGGGGGAGCAGTGGGTGGACCAGATCCTGGCCTCCGCCGGTGAAAGCATCCCCACGGTGCTGCGGATGATGGACTACGCCGACGCCATCGAGGAAGAGCCCATCGACAGCGGCGGCCACGAGCACGAACACGACAGCGACGAAATAGAATACGACGAGCACATCTGGACCTCCCCGGTGCAGGCTATGAAGCTCTGCCGGGCCATCTGCGACGCTCTCTGCGCCGCCGACCCGGCCCACGAAGCGGATTTCCGGGCAAACCTGGCGGACTATCTGCAGGAGCTTTCCGACCTGGACGCGGATTTCCGACAGGTGGTCAGCGAGAAGAAGCGGGACACTCTGGTGTTTGGCGACCGGTTCCCGCTGCTGTACTTCTGCCGGGAATACGGGCTGAACTACCGGGCGGCCTTCCACGGGTGCTCGTCGGACACGGAGCCGTCCCTCTACACTCTGAAATTCCTCATTGACAAGGTAAGGGCGGATCAGATCCCCGTGGTGTACGCCCTGGAGCTGAGCAGCCGGAAGGTGGCCGGGGCCATTGCAGAGACCACCGGTGCAAAAGTGGTGACGTTTTACTCCTGCCAGACCGTTTCCACAGCGGACTGGGCCGCGGGAGAGGGATATTTGAGCCTGATGCGCCGGAATGTGGCGGCGCTGCGAGAGGGGATATGCTGAATGGATAAGGAAATTTTACTGGCCTGCCGGGACGCCGATCTCGGCTACGAGGGCAAGGCCATATGGGAGCACCTGGACTTCCAGGTGCGGCGAGGGGACTACATCTGCATCGTGGGCGAGAACGGCTCCGGCAAGTCCACGCTGCTGAAAAGCCTGCTGGGCCTGCTGCGCCCCCTGTCGGGCCGCATCGACCGGGCGGAGAGCCTACGGGGCGGGGCCATCGGCTACCTGCCCCAGCAGACCCGGGCCCAAAAGGACTTTCCCGCCACGGTGACGGAGGTGGTGCGCTCGGGCTTTTTGAGCGCCGGCGGCCACCGGCTGCTCTACACCCCGGCCCAAAAGGCCCAGGCCCTGGTGAACATGGGCAAGCTGGGCATTCTGGAGCTAAAAGACCGGTGCTACCGGGAGCTCTCCGGGGGCCAGCAGCAGCGGGTGCTCCTGGCCCGGGCCCTGTGCGCGGCCCGGGAGCTGCTGATCCTGGATGAGCCGGTGACGGGCCTGGATCCCGCCGCCGCCCAGGACCTCTACCGCACCCTGGCGTACCTGAACAAGACCGAGGGCATCGCCATCGTCATGGTCACCCACGACATGGAAAACGCCCTGCGCTATGCGGACTTCATCCTCCACGCCGGCCAGGGGAAGCATTTCTTCGGCACGGTGCGGGACTATCTGGCGTCGCCCATGGGCCGGCGGTTTGGAGGTGAGAGCGCATGATCCTGCTGGAAATGTTTACCTATCCCTTTATCGTCCGGGCCTTTGTGGTGGGGATTCTGGTGTCCGTGTGCGCGGCGCTTTTGGGCGTGCCGCTGGTTCTGAAGCGGTACTCCATGATCGGCGACGGACTGAGCCATGTGTCCTTCGGGGCGCTGTCGGTGGCGGTGGCCTGCGGATGGGCGCCGCTGCCGGTGTCCATCCCGGTGGTGGTCGTGTCGGCCCTGGGGCTGCTGCGGATGACCGAGCGCAGCAAGCTGGGGGCCGATGCCGCCATCGCCGTGGTGTCCGCCTCGGCATTGGCCATCGGCATCATCGTCACCAGCCTCACAACCGGCATGACAACGGACGTGGACAGCTACATGTTCGGCTCCATCCTGGCCCTGAGCCAGGCGGATGTGGCGCTGAGCATCGGCGTGTCCGCGGCGGTTTTGGTTCTGTTCGGGCTGTTTTATCATCAGCTGTTCGCCATCACCTTTGACGAAAGCTTTTCCCGGGCCACGGGCATGCGGGTGGGGGTGTACAACACCCTGCTGGCGGTGCTGACGGCCCTGACCATCGTGCTGGGCATGCGGCTCATGGGGGCCATGCTCATCTCCAGCCTGGTCATTTTCCCGGCGCTGACGGCCATGCGGCTGAAAAAGAGCTTCTTCGGCGTGGTGGTGCTGGCAGCGTGCCTGAGCGTCGTGTGCTTCTGCGTGGGGCTGACGGCATCGTACCTGCTGAGCCTGCCCGTAGGCGCGTCGGTGGTGGTGACATCCCTGGCGGCGTTTTTGGCGGCAACGGTTATTGGACGGATACGGGGGAGAAATTGAGTGCTGTAGGGCGGGGTGACCACACCCCGCCGTTTTTTGCAAATTCGTAAAACTCCGTAGGGGGCGGCGTCCTCGACGCCCCGCGCCCACCGCATTACATGGGGTGCGGTACGGGCGTATTATCGGTGGTGCAGTGTGCGGCGGCACACATGGGTGCCGCCCTACAGGAAATACTTGTAGGGCAGGGCCCATGTGCCCTGCCGGGAGGGCGCGGTGCAAGACCGTGCGGCGGGGTGAGGGCACCCCGCCCTACGGATGATATGAAAGCGGATGCAAAAGATTACGGATTGCCACAGCCAGTGACATCGGTCACTGGCTCGCAATGACGGGTTTTTTACATGGGGTGCGGCGCAAGCCCGGGGCGGCGCGAAACTCTCCGTAGACGGCGGCATTTTTTTGTGGTACAATGGCCGCAGCAGGGGCACTGCACTTGCCATTCCGCGTGCCCCAACACATAAGAATAGGAGAAAGAGAAATGAAAAAGTTTTCCCGTTTCGCCGCGCTCCTGCTGGCATTGCTGCTGGCCATGAGCCTGGCCGCCTGCGGCAAGAAAACAGACGGCGGCGACCCCGATCCCGCTCCCACAAAGGAATTTTCCGCCGGAAAAGTGGACGACAGCACCTACACCAACGAGTATTTCGGCTTCAGCGTCTCCCTGACCGAGGACTTCGGCTGGACCTACTTCACAGACGAGCAGATCGCCCAGGTCACCGGCCAGACAGCGGATATTCTGGACAGCGACAAGATCACCGAAGCCTATGACTCCGGCAAGGTGATCATGGAGATGTACGCCATGCGGGACGACTACGCCAACGTGAACGTCACGGTGGAGAAGCTGGGCAAGGTCAACGGCGTCCTGCTGGATGAGGAGGGCTATGTGGACGCCTCCCTCACCGCCCTGCCCGATCAGCTGGTCACGGCAGGCTACACCGATGTGGACGCCGCCAAGACCACGGTGTCCTTCGCCGGGGCCGAGCACTATGCCATCGCCGTCTCGGCGGTGGTGCAGGATGTTCCCGTGTACGAGCTGCTGGCCTGCGTGAAGGTGGGCGATTATGTGGCCGTGGTCACCGCCTGCACCTATGGCGAGGATACCACCGCCGACATTCTGGCGGCCTTCCAGGCCCTGTAAGGCGGAAAGCCCCCTCAATGAAACAGAAGCCCCGCCTGCCGGATCGGGATACCGTCCGGCAGGCGGGGCGCTTTTTGTGGGTGCGGGGCAGCGGGTCCTGTCTGCGGGCTGAGGACGGGGCGATACACTTTGTCTCCCTGCCGCCGGCGATCCACCCGGCGTGGGCACGAAAACAGGGGCTTGACAAGCCCGGCATTCCGGGTATATTATAACGGCGTGATATAACAGCGTTATGTGAGGGTCATATGCAGAGCAGGATGCAAAACACACAGGAGAAAATTTTGGAGGCCGCCCGGGCGGAATTTCTGGAGAAAGGCTTCCGTGCCGCGTCTGTGCGCTCCATCGTGAAAGCAGCCGGCGTTACCACCGGGGCGCTGTACGGCTATTACAGCAGCAAGGAGGCCCTTTTCGACGCGCTGGTGGGGCCGTGCTATGAGCATTTCCTCTCCGCATACCGGGACGCGCTGGATACCTTTGCCCAGCTGCCCCCGGAGCAGCAGCCGGAGCGCATGAGCACCATAAGTCAGACCCGCCTGGAGGAGCTGCTGCTGTACATGTTCGGCCACAGGGAGGCATTTCATCTGCTGCTCCTCTGCGCGGACGGCACCCGCTACAGCACCCTGAAGGACGAGATGGTCCGGCTGGAAATAAATGCCACTCACCGGTATTACCGCGTGCTGGAAAAACTGGGGACCCCGGCCCCCCGCATCGATCCCCGGCTGGAGCACATCCTGGTCACGGGGCTGATGAACGCCTATTTCGAGATGATTATTCACGACATGCCGCTGCAGGACGCACAGCTGTACCTGCAGGAGCTCCACAGCTTTTACTCCGCCGGTTGGCTGAAAATTATGGGGCAATAACGCTCCATATTTTTTGGGCATTGGTTAGCCGCCTCTAACTGTTGATTTCCGTCCGCCGGGCCGCCGAAATAAGCCGGATATAGGAAGGCAGATCCCTTCTGTATCATAGATCCGATAAAATCCAAGGAGGTATCGTTTTGAAAAAGCAATCCAACCTATCCCGCCTGCTGGGGTACGCCGGCAGGTACCGGGTGCTGACCTACCTTTCGTGGGTACTGTCCGCCGCCAGCGCCCTGCTGGCGCTGGTACCGTTCTGGTACATCTGGCAGATCCTCCGGGAGGTCATCGAAACCGCGCCCCACTATGAAAACGCCGTCCATGTGACCCGGTTCGGGTGGATGGCGGTGGTGTTTGCCGTGGCCGCGGTGCTGGTGTACATCACGGGGCTGATGTGCTCGCACCTGGCGGCCTTCCGGGTGGCCACCAACCTGCGCCTGGCCATGACGCGGCACATCGCCGGGCTGCCCCTGGGCGCTATCGGGCAATTCGGCAGCGGCAAGCTGCGGCGCACCATCTCGGAAACCGCCGGCGCGACGGAGACCTACCTGGCCCACCAGCTGCCGGACAAGGCCCGGGCCATGGCGACCATCGCAGGGCTGCTGGCGCTGCTGCTGGCCTTTGACTGGCGGCTGGGGCTTTTGAGCCTGGTGCCGGTGGTCCTGGCCTTTGCCGCCATGACATGCATGACCGGCAAGAAGCTGCAGGACAAAATGACCCAGTATCAGAACGCGCTGGCCGATATGTCCGGCGAGGCCGTGGAGTATGTCCGGGGGATCCCCGTGGTGAAGACCTTCGGCCAGACGGTGTTCTCCTTCAAAAAGTTCAAGGAGACCATTGACAACTACCAGCGCTGGGTCATTGCCTACACCAAGCAGCTGCGCTGGCCCATGACGCTCTATACGCTGGCCGTCAACAGTGTGTTTGTGTTCCTGATCGCAGGCGGGTTCCTGTTCTCCCGGGGAGGAGCGGACGGCGGCGTGCTGCTGAACCTGCTGTTTTACATCATCATCACGCCGGTCATCTCCCTAACCCTCACCAAGCTCATGTTCATGAGCGAGAACGGCATGATCGTGCAGGACGCCATCACCCGCATCGACAGCGTTCTGCAAAGCCCCGTGCTCCCGCAGACGGATGCCCCGCAGCATCCCAAGGACAGCTCCGTGACGCTGGAGCACGTCACATTCCGCTATGATGACACCAAAAACGCCCTGGAGGACATATCTCTCTCCATCGCACCGGGCCAGACGGCGGCCTTCGTGGGCCCCTCCGGCGGCGGCAAATCCACCCTGGCGGCGCTGATCGCCCGGTTTTTTGATCCCCAGAGCGGCCGCATCTCCATCGGCGGCGTGAACGTACGGGACATGAACAAGAGCGAGCTGATGGACACCGTTTCCTTCGTGTTCCAGAACAGCCACCTCATCAAGGGCAGCATCCTAGACAACGTGCGCATGGCCAGGCCCGGCGCCACGGATGAGGAGGTCCTGGCGGCCCTCCGGGCGGCCCAGTGCATGGACATCATCGAAAAATTCCCGGAGGGCGTGCATACGGTCATCGGTTCCCGGGGCATCTACCTGTCCGGCGGCGAGATCCAGCGCCTTGCCATCGCCCGGGCCATGCTGAAAAACGCACCGGTGCTGATCCTGGACGAGGCCACCGCCTTCGCCGACCCCGACAACGAAACCAAGGTGCAGGCGGCCTTCGACCGGCTGGCTCAGGGCCGCACCGTCATCATGATCGCCCACCGGCTCTCCACCGTTGTCAACGCCGACCACATCTATGTGCTGCAGGACGGCCACCTGGCGGAGGACGGCACCTTTGCGGAGCTGTCCGCCCGGGAAGACAGCCTGTTCGGGACCATGTGGCGGGACTATCAGCAGTCCGTTCAGTGGAAAGTGGCAAAGGAGGCCTGAGAAATGATCCGATATTTACAAAGACGCTATGCCCTGTCCCATAAGGGGGCGGTGGATACCATCAAGGGCGTTCTCTGCTGCGCGCTGCAGAACATCGCCTTCATGCTGCCGGTAGGCCTGCTGTACCTGCTGGTGGGCGAACTGATGCGCGGCACCCTGACCGCCGGGCGGATCCCGTTTTACGCGGTGGGCTGCGCCGCGGCCGCCCTGTTTATCGTGCTGTGTACGCGGCTGCAGTATGACAACACCTTCCTTGTGACCTATGTGGAGTCCGGCGTGCGCCGGATCAGCCTTGCGGAAAAGCTGCGCAGGATCCCCCTTTCCTTCTTCGGCAAGCGGGACCTTGCGGACCTGACCTCCGCCATCATGAACGACTGCGCCGTGCTGGAGCAGAGCCAGTCCCACTTTGTGGCGCCCCTGTATGGCGCCATTCTCTCCACGGCGGTCATTGCGGTATCGCTGCTTTTCTTCAACTGGCGTATGGCCCTGGCGGCCATCTGGCCGCTGCCGGTGGCGTTTGCCATTGTGGCCCTGGCGTCCGGCGTGCAGAAGAGCCTCTCCCGCAAGTCCATGGCGGCCAAGCTCACCTGCGAGGACGGCATCCAGGAGTGCATGGAGACCATGGCCGATCTGCGGGCCAACAACGCCGAAAAGGCCTATCTGGCCGGCCTGGAACAGAAGATCCGCGCCGTGGAGGGCCGGCTCATCAAAAGCGAGCTGGGCACAGCGGTGTTTGTGGTCTCCGCCGGGCTCGTCCTGCGGCTGGGCATCGCCACCACCGCGCTGACAGGCGCCGCCCTGCTGGTAAAGGGCGAGCTGGACGAGCTGACCTTCTTCCTGTTCCTGCTGGTGGCGTCCCGGCTGTATGACCCCCTGGAGGGCTCCCTGCAGAACCTGGCGGCCATCATCGGCACCAACACCAACATTGAGCGCATGAATGAGATCCTGGACTGCCCCGTGCAGACCGGCAGCGACACCCTTACCAACCGGGACTGCGACATCGTATTCGACCATGTGGGCTTTTCCTATCAGACCGGCGAGACCGTGCTGCGGGATGTATCCTTCACGGCGAAGCAGGGGCAGGTCACGGCGCTGGTGGGCCCCTCCGGCGGCGGCAAGACCACCGTTTCCCGGCTGGCGGCGCGGTTCTGGGACATTGACCGGGGCAAGATCACCGTGGGCGGCATGGATGTATCCCAGGTTGACCCGGAAAAGCTCATGAGCCTGTATTCCATCGTGTTTCAGGATGTGACGCTGTTTGACAATACCATTCTGGAAAACATCCGCATCGGGCGCAAGGACGCCACGGATGAGGAGGTCATAGCGGCGGCCAGACTGGCCAACGTGGACGAATTTGCCGAAAAGCTGCCAGACAAGTGGAACGCCAACATCGGCGAAAACGGCTGCGCCCTTTCCGGCGGTGAGCGGCAGCGCATCTCCATCGCCCGGGCCTTTCTGAAGGATGCCCCCATTATCCTGCTGGACGAGGCCACCGCCAGCCTGGACGTGGAGAACGAGACCGCCATCCAGGAGGCGCTGTCCCGGCTCATTAAGGACAAAACCGTCCTCATCATCGCCCACCGGATGCGTACCGTTTCCGGGGCGGACAAGATCGTGGTGCTGAAGGACGGCACCGTGGCGGAGCAGGGCTCTCCCGCCCGGCTGCTGCAGGCCGGGGGCCTCTTTGCCCACATGGTGCAGCTCCAGACCCAGGGGCAGAGCTGGACCCTTGCCGGGGAATGATCCATCCCCCCGGCGCAAGTGCCGTCCACCGGCCCGGGCCGGACTTGCAGTGCAGTTCTTGTTTTTCGCAGAGGGCTGCGTCCCCGACGCCCCGACGTTACCCGCCCCGCCCTACGCATTTGCAAGAAGTGCCGGGGAACGGGCCGATGTGGGCATCGGCCCCTACGGATGCATTATTGGTGGTGCAGTGTGCGGCGGCACACATGGGTGCCGCCCTACAGGAAATACTTGTAGGGCAGGGCCCGTGTGCCCTGCCGGGAGGGTGCAGTGCAAGACCGGCTCGGGCAGGGCAGAGCCCCGCCCCTACGGATGCCCGGGTAGATGCCGCAATGGGCGGCAGGCCCAAAAAAAGAGAACGCCGGGGGCGTTCTCTTTTTTCTTTTTCTATCGCCGGGTCAGCACAGCTTGGCGCCGGCGGGGATGGAATCATCCAGCAGCAGCAGGTGCAGCTTCTCCTCGCCCTTTTCCTTATGCACGGCGGAAATAAGCATGCCGCAGGAGGGGATGCCCATCATCTTTCGGGCGGGCAGGTTCAGGATGGCCACGGCGGTCTTGCCCACCAGGTCCTCCGGCTCATAGTAATGGTGGATGCCGGAAACAATGGTGCGGTCAGTGCCGGAGCCGTCATCCAGGGTGAACTTCAGGAGCTTGTCGCTCTTTTTCACCGCCTCGCAGGCCTTGATCTTCACGGCCCGGAAATCGGACTTGCAGAAGGTGTCAAAATCCACATCCTCCTGGGCGAAGGGCTCCACCTCCAGGTCGGGCAGGGCGGCCTTGCGCTGGGCCTCCTGCAGGGCGTCCAGCTCCGCCAGGGCCTTCTCGGCGTCCAGCCGGGGGAACAGGGCCTCGCCCTTATGGACGGTGACGGTATCCTTCAGCTGGCCCCACTGGGCGGCGCTGTCCCAGGTGCGGCAGCCCTCACAGGCGCCGATCTGGTCGGAGATCTTGTCGCAGCTGGCGGGGATGAACGGGGTCAGCAGGACGGTGCAGATGCGCACGGTCTCCAGCAGGTTATAGAGGACGGTGGCAAGGCGGGCCTCCTTGCCCTCCTCCTTGGCCAGCTTCCAGGGGGCGTTCTCGTCGATATACTTATTGGCGCGGTCGATGACCTTGAAGATCTCCTCCAGGCCGTTTTGCAGCTGGAGCTTATCCATCTCCACCTCGTAGCGGTCACGAAGGGTGCTGACCAGCTTCTTCAGCTCGCAGTCAGCGGGGCTGTCCTCCCGGCCCGCGGGCAGGGTGCCGCCGAAATACTTCTCCACCATGGCGCAGGTGCGGCTGACCAGGTTCCCCAGGTCGTTGGCCAGGTCCACGTTGATGGTGTTGATGAGCAGCTCATTGGAGAAGTTGCCGTCGGTGCCGAAGGGGAAGGTGCGCAGCAGGAAGAAGCGCAGGGCGTCCACGCCGAACATCTCCGCCAGGACGTAGGGGTCCACCACGTTGCCCTTGGACTTACTCATCTTGCCGCCGTCGATGACCAGCCAGCCGTGGCCGTACACATGCTTGGGCAGGGGCATCTCCATGCTCATGAGCATGGCGGGCCAGATGATGGAGTGGAAGCGGACGATCTCCTTGCCCACGATGT
>CAMBKF010000020.1 GCA_945868085.1 uncultured Oscillibacter sp. | reverse complement strand
TCTCCGGCGCCATCCAGCACAAGGCTGGTATGCAGGATTCCGAGTGCATCATCGCTGTGAACAAGAACGATACCGCTCCCATCTTCGAGGTGGCTGACTACGGTATCGTGGGTGACCTGTTCAAGGTCGTTCCCGAGCTCATCGAGTCCATCAAGGCTGCCAAGGCTGCTAAGTAAGACTCTCTTTACCGATTCAAAAAGGGCTGTCCCAAATCGGGACAGCCCTTTTTATGATTACTGCCCTTTGACGTGGACATTGGTCTCCGGCTCTGCTGCGGATGGAACGGCATACTGTTGCAGGCGGCAGTACCGGGCAGTGATGGACGGCTTTCTCACGCTGCAGGCCCAGCACATGGCAGATGCAGCTTTTATCTCTGCGGCTTTGGCATAACAGGGAGAGCATACGCAGGGGTGATGTGGGCATCACCCCTGCAAATGCCTTTTTGCAGGACGGAGTAACTTGGGGACTTGTCCGGTTATGCGCTGCACCTTGTGGGGTCGGCACCATCCACGGGGGCGGCCAATGCAATCGGCCGACTGTCTTATCGATGGAAGAAAAGATCCGGGCCCTTTATCAGGAGGGCCCGGATCTTTTCTTTTATGGATGGTATTATATCATTTCACCAAAATTTTCTTTTTTATCACAAACGCCGTACCGGTAACGGTCAGGAGCATTACAGCACCCAGCAGGATGAGATTTTCGCTGTCGCCGGTGGCAGGATTGGTATCCGCTGCGGGAACATCTGCGGGAGTATCGGTGTTGGTATCAGGCGTAAGGGCGGGGATGGCTTCCGTCTTGGTTGCCTGGCACACGGTGCAGGTGTAGGTCTTGACGCCCTCCGCTTCGGTGGTAGCGGCCTTGGTCACCACACCGTCATCCCAGGTGTGCTCGTCGGTCTTGGGCAGGCTCTTGGTCTGAGTCGCATCGCAGAACTTGCAGGTCTGCGTGGCCACGCCTTCGTCCTTGCAGGTGGGGGCCGTGGTGGTCTCCCAATCACCATAGGTGTGCTCGTGGGACACAACGTGCTTGTAGAGCTCCAGGGTCAGGGTGTGTGCCTGCTCGACCAGGGCGGCGCTCTGCTCGGTGGCATATGCCTTCGCCTCGTCATCGCTCATGTCGGCCAGAGCAGCCTTCATCTCGGCGGCCTTGTCGTAGCAGAGCTGCTGCATCTTGGTCAGCTCGCTGTGGATCAGGGCGTTGTCCTCCTTAGAGCACTGATCGGACAGTGCGTAGTTGGACAGGGCGTCCACAGTCCAGTAGTAGCCGTTCTCCCAGCCCTCGGGAAGGACGATGTATCCGTTGCCCCAGTAGCTGGAGAAGGAATAGGAGCCATAGGGATCGGCCGGGGCCGTATCGGTGAAGGAGGCCTCCTCGCCGCCGAACTTATAACCGTCATACATATCGGTGGTCAGAGAGGGAAAGTAGGGGATGGCTACGGTGTACTGGCCGTGCTCCATGGCCAGCCACTCGATGGTGCCGGTCTGCTGAGCGTCATCGGACTGGATCTGGAAAATGTGCCACTCCAGGTTGCCGGTGTTGGCAATGCCGCTGACCTTATAGAAATCTACCACGTCCTGGATGCCGATCTCACCCAGCTTGTTCTGAACGTTCGTGTACAGGGAAACGATCTTGCCGTCCTTCACGTTGGAGATGGTGAAGTCCTCGGGGGCGACGGTGGAAGCAGTCAGAGTATCAGAGGCCAGGAAGTAGTTCAGGCCGTTTACCAACCGGGCGTTGGGCTCGGCGTCCGCGTAGGCGCAGAAGGATTTGTAAACATCAATGGTGTTCTCGATTTCGTTGCCCACATAGGTGCCGGCCTGCTTGGCCACATCAATGAGGTTGGCGGAGGAGAGGACGTTATCCGTGTCGTCCAGGTCCACCAGGCCGATGGCGCCCATATTGGGGTTCATGGCGATCATGTTGGAGCTCAGCTTCACGGCGGTATAGCTGTGGCCGGTGAAGTTCTCCACATACCAGATCTCGTTCTGGTCGCCGATGAGCACGCCGGAGGGCTCGCCGGCACCAACCGTATCGTAGATATTCAGCAGCAGATCCACGCCTTCCTTGGCGCTGGAGGCCTCGCTGAGGAGGATGGTGGCCATGTCGCTTTCACAGATGCCCAGGTCCTCCATGGGGTCGGCATTTACCACAGAATCGTTGGGGCTGAGGGTGACCATGGCGGATACGGAGACGCCCTTTTCATTGGAGCCTACTTCCTCCATGGGGGTGTGGGGATGGGTCTGACCGCAGTCGGGGCACACGCCGGAGGTGTTGTCATCGGAGGTGGCGGTGTAGGCGTAGCTGTCATGGGTGAAGGTGTGGGTGAAGCCGTAGCAGCCCTCGTACACGCTGCCGGCGGCGTACTTGCCGTGCTGGTTTACATAGGCGATCTTGTTGTAGCTGTTGCTGTAGTCCTCACTTCGCGCCATGAAGGAAGAACCGTCGTCTGTCAGGTCGGAGCCTACATAGACCATGGTGCAGGCCGATGCGCTGATCACGCAGAGCAGTAGCGTGGCGGTCAGTGCTGCCATAAGGATCCAAAATTTCTTCATCGTTTTCATTTTTGTTCTCCCTTCCTGTGCTGAACCTCCATGGCGCTGAGGAACGCACGGTTTTATGTGATGAGCTTATTATACATAAATATTCACCGATGTCAAGCATAAAATGAATAAATATTTAATAAATATGCAATGTTGGAATGTATATGCAAATATAGGCTACGAGGAACGGATCTGTTTGGTAAAACCTGCCAAAGCGGGGTGGGGAGGAACACCTTCCGGCTGGGAGCTGCATCTTGACGGAGGGAGGCTTTTTCGGTATACTACAGAAAAACGGAGGAGGAATTCACTATGGGATTTGTCGCAATGATCGGCCTGATCTTCGGCCCCCTGGTCAGCCTGCTGTTTGCGGCGTGGTTTTATGTGCGCTGGCAGAACGAGGAGGACGAGGAGCTGGCGCTGCACAACAGGAAGATTTGCTTCCGCGCCCTGATCGCCGCCGGTGTGTGCCTGGTGGTGTTTGGCGTGCTGAAGCTGATATTCCCCATTGCACCGTGAAAATACAATAAAAAAGCCGCCGGGAGGCGGCTTTTTTGCGTTCGGTTGCCCTAAAAGGGGCAACTCTTTTTTTGCCTGTGTCCATAGGTGTAAGATCGAACCACGTGCGCATGGGGGCGGCGCGGCCCCTTTGGCGGGAAAAGGAGGGCTTATGGACGTATATGGGTATATCCGCGTGTCCAGTGTGGACCAGAACGAGGACAGGCAGATGATCGCGCTGCGGGGCAAGGGCGTGGCGGAGCGGCACATCTATCTGGACAAGCAGTCGGGGAAAGTCTTTCACCGGCCCCAGTACAAGCGGCTGGTGCGGGCATTAAAGCCGGGCGACCTGCTCTATGTGCTGAGCATTGACCGACTGGGGCGGGACTACAGGGAGATCCAGCAGCAATGGCGGCTGCTGACCAAGGAGAAGGGGGTGGACATCTGCGTGCTGGACATGCCCCTGCTGGACACCAGGCAGGGAAAAGATCTCATGGGCACATTCATCGCCGACCTGGTGCTGCAGATCCTGTCCTTTGTGGCCCAGTCGGAGCGGGAAAACATCCGCCGCCGACAACAGGAGGGCATCGCGGCGGCTAAGGCCCGGGGGGTGAAGTTCGGCCGCCCGCCGCTGCCGCTGCCGGAGAATTTCTATGAGGTCCACCGCCGCTGGCGGAACAAGGAGCTGACCCTCCGCCAGGCGGCGGAGGCCTGCGGCATGCCGGCCGGGACCTTCTATGGCAAGGCGGTGAAATTTGAAAAGGGGCTTTAAAAAAGGTGCGGAAAATTTGGAAAGGTATACCTTTGCAAATCGCAAGGGCATACCTTTCATAATACAAGTATACTGGAAAATTTTGATATTACAAGGGAAAAATGTGCGATTTAATGTAGAAAAAGAGCGTTTTGAATTGTATACATTTCAATTCTGTTAAATAAAGAGGAGAGCGTATGAAGAAACATGGTGGAACCATAGTCTTTGTGGTGTTGCTGATGGTGGTGGGATTTTTTTCCTTTAAAGATGAATTACATATAGACATAAAAAATCCGTTTGCGGGGAAGTCGGAGGTCCCGGATTCTGTGGTGGAGGAGATGCTGGCCGAGACGACGGACTCCATAGGCTATAGCGCGGATGAGGCTACCTATACCTGGGAGGCAAAGCACACCCCCGACCGGGAGCGTCACCAGGACACGGTGGAGCTGACCCTGGTTTATAGCGGCGAGTACGGGTCGGCCACCGTTAAAAGGACGCAGACCTATCAGTATTACAAGGAAAATGATATTTGGAGTGCTTGCGAATCCAGCGATTTTGAGGTCATGGATGTACAATGGGACCTGAAGAAATTGCTGGATGGAAAGACATATGCGGATACATACGATAACGGAGGGGGGGTACACGGTGACGCTCTCTGACCTGGATCTGAGTGCGATGACGGTTACGGCGACATACAGCTATACCCCACCCAGGTCAGAGCGGGATCAATATCACTATAACAACTATTATGTGAAAAACTTGAACGGGGAGCGGGCAGATAAGCTGAGCGGAACGGTGAAATGTCATATCGAAGAGATTGAAAAATATGGTGAAATGAGAGGCTACTATATAGAGAAACCGGTAGGAAGCCTATGGCTTGATTCAAATTGGTATTACGGAGACCGCGACGAGGGTGATGTGGCTGTTTATTGCAATTTCTCTGATCCGATAAAAGACAACAGTGGTGTTAGGGTGCAGAGAATTTCAAACTATTAAAAGATAATTTTTAAATACGCTTACGGCTTGCTGTAGCAGGGAAACCTGTTGTACCTATGACAAGAATATTCATTTATGCGTATAGTCACTTTTGAGTATAGAAACAGAAAAAGGAGAAAGAGTATGAAGGCGAAGAAATTTGCGGTGCTTTTGATCGCTGTCGCTATGATTTTCTGCATGACCGCTTGCAGCAAAAAATGCGCCAACGGCTGTGGAAGGCCCGCTAATCCCAAATGTTTGGCGGGTATGTGCGATACATGCTGTGTATATTGGTCGGGGTTGAATGGCTGCCGCACCAGCCAATACCACTGAGCGGATGAAAAAAACAGTGCCCCCCGGGACTGCCACGCAGCAGTCCCGGGGGGATCGTTATAGCCCGCCCGGTAACGGGGCGTCGAGGACGCCGCCCCCTACAAAATAATATATTGTAGAGCGGGGCCCATGTGCCCCGCCCCTACGCACTCCAAGGAACCCCCTGCACCCCATGCAAAAAAACGTGTCATTGCGAGGGCGCAAAGTGCCTGTGGCAATCCGTATCCCCGTTTCCAAAAAAATGACCGGCCGCAGGGCCGGTCATTTTCCTATTGCAATGCAGAACTCCTCAATCAAAATCCGGATACCCGTCCTTGAGGCTCTCGTCGTAAATGGCGCGCTCGCCGCCGATGAACTTGGGGCGGACCCGGGCTGCCAGGACGATGGCGCTGCCGATATGGTTCTGATCCAGCCGCACGGGAACGGCCACCTTCTTCAGGTGCATGCCGATGAGGGTGCCGCCGATGTCCAAGCCTGCGTCGGCCTTGATCTCCTCCAGCGCCACAGGGTGGCGGAAGCTGTTATAGGCGGCGGTGGCAAAGGAGCTGCCGGCCTTGGGCTGGGGCTTCACATTTACGATCTCCGCGCCCGGAACGGCCTCGTACTCCACGATCAGCGCGCGGTTCAGATGCTCGCAGCACTGGGCGGCGATATAGATGCCCTGGGGGGCAAAGACACTGTTCAAGCCGCTAAAAATGGCCTGGGCGATCTCCGGCGTGGACCAGCTGCCCACACGCTTGCCCACCACCTCACTGGTGCTGCAGCCCACCACAACGATCTGCCTCTGGCGCAGGTGCGCCTGGTCCACCAGCTGCTGGGCAGCCTTGGCCGCCTCGCTCTGTACCTGCCAAAACAGATCCTTCTGCTCCAATTCATGCACGGTTCCAGCCATAGAATCTCATCCTTTCCTGTGGGGAAAAACCACTGCCTTTAGTGTATCACTGCAGGCCCAGTTTGTCCAGTGCCTTGCTGCGCTTGAGCAGGAAGAAAAGGATCAGACCGATGGCCAGACCCATAACGGCCTGGACCAGGTTGCCGGGGATGCTGGCGGCGGCGCCGATGCCCTTGCCCAGGAGCAGGGCGGCATAGCCGAAGTAGCCGACGACCATAATGACCTCGGCAACGATGCCGCTGACCACATAGCCGCCCGCCTTGCGGCCCATGGCCTTGGCCAGAAGCGCCGCGGCGATGGCCATGCAGCCCTTGATGACGAAGGTGCCGGGGGCGTAATGGGCATAGCCGTTGAGCAGGTCCGTGAGCATGGAGCCGATACCGGCGGCGGCACCGCCCCACCAGGGGCCCAACAGCCAGCCGGACAGCAGCACGCAGCAGTCACCCAAATTCACATACCCCTGCATGGGGGAAGGGATCTGAATGACCATCGTGGCCACATAGGTCAGCGCCGCCATCAGTGCGGCATATACTAATTTACGGATGCGAATGTCTTTCATACAAGTCACCTCTTGCTTTTTCTTTCTGTCTGTATTATAGTGGGAACTGGATATATTAAAATACCCATAGCGATATTATTCGATAATACCAGATGGAGGGAGACATGCTGACCTACACACTGGAAAAACAGAAAAAGGAGAGCCTGTACGAGCAACTGTACCGCTTTATACGGGAGGACATTCTATCCGGGCGGCTGCACTCCGGGGAGCGGCTTCCCTCCAAGCGGACCCTGGCCCAGCACCTGGAGGTGAGCACCATCACGGTGAAAAACGCCTATGAGCAGCTGCAGGCGGAGGGGTATATCCACGCCAGACAGCGCTGCGGCTACTTCGTGTCCGAGGTGGAGCGGCCGCCGGAGAGCCGGCAGACGCCGCGGCCCGCCAACGCAGGCCCGGAAAGGGAGCAGGGGTGGTTTTTGGATTTTGCCTCCGGGGCCATGGACCCGGCGTATTTCCCCTTTACCGTGTGGGCCAGGCTCATGCGCCAGACCATTCTGGAGCAGGACAAGCAGCTGCTGCGGGCGGCGCCCTACAACGGGGCCGCCGAGCTGCGGCGGGCCATTGCGGGGTATCTGCAGCAATTCCGGGGCATGCAGGTGGACCCGGAGCAGATCATCGTGGGCGCCGGGACGGAGCTGCTGTACCATCTGCTGATCCAGCTTTTGGGCCGGGACAAGTGCTACGCCGTGGAGGACCCCGGCTACAGCAAGATCGCCGCCATTTATGAGAGCAACCGGGTGCAGGTGCAGTATGTCGGCATCGACGAGGCCGGGCTTTCTACCGCCCAGCTGCGCCGGCATGCGGCCCAGGTGGTACATATTTCGCCCACCCACCACTATCCCACCGGCACGGTGATGCCCATCGGCCGGCGGCAGGAGCTGCTGCGGTGGGCGGCGGAGCAGCCGGAGCGGTATATTCTGGAGGACGACTACGACAGCGAGTTCCGCTTTGTGGGGCGGCCCATCCCGTCCCTGTACTCCACGGATGAGAATGAGCGGGTGGTGTATCTGAACACGTTTTCCAAGACCATTGCGCCGTCCATCCGCATCAGCTACATGATCCTGCCCCCGAAGCTCCTGGAGCGGTACCGGGAGAAGCTGGGGTTCTATGCCTGCACCATATCGGGCTTTGAGCAGTACACCCTGGCGAAATTCTTGGAGCAGGGGTACTTTGAGCGGCATCTGGGCCGGATGCGCAACCGGTACCGGCAGAAGCGGGACCAGGTAATAACGGCGTTTTTGCAGGGGCCCCTGGCGGGCCGGGTGAAGATCACCGGCCAGGATGCGGGGCTGCATTTCCTGGCGGAGCTGCAGACCAGGCTGCCGGACGACGTCCTGCAGCGCCGGGCGGCGGAGAAGGGGCTGAGGCTCGCCATGCTGTCGGATTACTATCACGAAAGAGAGGGTGCCCGGCGGCACACGCTGGTGGTGAACTATTCGGGGCTGGATCTGCAGCGCCTGCCCCAGGCGCTGGAGTATCTGGCGGATATTATAAAGGAGGGACCGTCGTGTACGACGAATTGACCAGGAGCGACATTCAGAAAATGCAGGAGGAGATCGACTATCGGGTGCGGGAGCTGCGGCCGAAGCTCATTGAGGATGTGCAGACCGCACGGGCCTTTGGCGATCTCAGCGAGAACTTTGAATACAAATGCGCCAAGCAGGAGAAAAACCGCAACGACAGCCGCATCCGCTATCTGCAGCGGATGATCAAGACCGCTAAGGTCATCGAGGATCGGTCCGGGGCGGACACGGCGGGGCTGTACGACACGGTGGAAATTTACATGGAAAACACCGGGAAAAGCCGGAAGATCACCCTGGTGACCACCCTGCGCCAGGACGCCCTGAAGGGGCTGATCAGCAAGGAATCCCCCGTGGGCCGGGCGGTGCTGGGCCACAGGGCCGGGGACCGGGTACAGGTGCAGATGGAAAACGGAAGCACCTACTGGCTGCAGATCCGCGGCGTGGAAAAGGGAACGGACGACGGGTCCATTCCCATCGGCAGCTTTTGACAGGGAGGGACGCGCTATGAAAAAACCTTGGGCCATTGTGTCCGGCGGACGGTTTTCGGCCCTGACGGACATTGAAAAATGCGGCTATATCATCGCCTGCGACCGGGGCTACGAGTACCTGCGCGAGGCCGGGCTGCGGCCGGACCTGCTGGTGGGTGATTTTGACTCCTACACGGGGCCGCTGCCCCAGGACGTGCCAAGGCTTGACCTGCCGGTGGAGAAGGACGACACGGACACCATGGCGGCCATCCGCCACGCAGTTTCTGCCGGGTGCGGGGAAATATGGCTTTACTGCGCCATGGGAGGGAGGCTTGACCACCTGCTGGGGAACCTGCAGGCGGCGGCCTTTGCCGTAAAGCACGGGGCGTGGGTGCGGATCATCGACCGGGAGACGGAGATACGGGTCTTTACCGGCGGGTGTATCACCGTGCCGGAGCGGGAAGGGTGGTCCCTCTCGGTGCTGGCGCTGTCGGACCGGTGCACCGGGGTGAGCATCCACGGGACCAAGTATGAGCTGGAGAACGTCACCGTGGAGAACAGCTTTCCCATCGGCGTGAGCAACCAGTGGCGGGGAGACGCGGCGATCAGCGTGGAGACCGGCGTGCTGGCGGTGATGGAATCAAAAATGTGAAAAGAATACCGGGTTTTCTTCGGAAAGCCCGGTATTTGTTTCATATTCCGAGAAAAAAGCGGCACAATAAGGGTATCTTTTTGCGAGGAGATGGAAGCTATGTCATCAAAACGCCTGGGACGGCAGACCGTGCGGCTGGGAAGCCCGGTGAGCGTGGTGTCCTACGCCAATATCGGCGGCAAGCAGGAGGCCCAGGGGCCGCTGGCCGGATATTTCGATGAGCTGAATCAGGACGCCTACTTCGGGCAGAAAAGCTGGGAGAAGGGGGAAT
The DNA here is from genome assembly GCA_945868085.1 of uncultured Oscillibacter sp. Lineage (GTDB taxonomy): Bacteria > Bacillota > Clostridia > Oscillospirales > Oscillospiraceae > Vescimonas. Next base: position 27,346 of record CAMBKF010000020.1, on the reverse strand, counting down.
CCGCCATGCAGCAGTTCACCCTGCGGCGGGCCATGGAGAAGGGCGGGCTTGGCCCGGAGGACCTGGACTATGTGCTGGCAGGGGACCTGCTGAACCAGTGCATCGGCACCTCCTTCGGCCTGCGGGATTTCAAGATCCCGTTTTACGGGCTGTACGGTGCCTGCTCCACCATGGGGGAGAGTCTGTCCCTGGCGGCGCTGCTCATTGACGGAGGCTTTGCCCGGCTGGCGGCGGCCGTGACCAGCTCCCATTTCTGCACCGCCGAGCGGCAGTACCGGATGCCGGTGCTCTACGGTAACCAGCGCACCCCCACGGCCCAGTGGACCGCCACAGCCTCCGGCTGCTGCATCCTGGGTGCCCAGGGGGACGGGCCGTATATCACCCACGTCACCTGCGGGCGCATCATCGACCTGGGCATCAAGGACGTGAACAACATGGGCGCGGCCATGGCCCCGGCGGCCTATGACACCCTCTCGGCTCTCTTTCGGGAGACGGGGACGGGACCGGAAGACTATGACCTTGTGGTCACCGGAGACCTGGGGATGCTGGGCCACGACATCGTGGTGGACTTTTTCCGGGAGGACGGCGTGGACATGGGGGAGAATTACACGGACTGCGGGCTGCTGCTCTACGACCGGGAGAGGCAGGATATGCACGCCGGAGCCTCCGGCTGCGGATGTTCGGCGGCGGTGCTGAACGGGTATCTGCTGGGGGGCCTCCGGGCGGGGCGATGGAAAAAGATCGTTTTCGCCCCCACCGGAGCGCTGCTCTCGCCCACCTCGTCCTTCCAGGGGGAGAGCATCCCGGGCATCTGCCACGCGGTGGTCATCGCCGCGGGAAAGGAGAACTGACATGCAGTATTTACAGGCATTTTTATGCGGCGGCGTGCTGTGCGCCATCGGCCAGCTGCTCATTGACAAGACGCAGCTCACCCCGGCCCGGATCTTAACGGGCTATGTGGTGGCAGGGGTGCTGCTCCAGGCGGTGGGGGTGTATCAATATGTGGTGGATTGGGGCGGCGCCGGGGCCACGGTGCCCCTGACGGGCTTTGGCTACAGCCTGGCCAAGGGCGTGGCCAAGGCCGTGGCCGAGAAGGGGATCCTAGGCGCCCTTACCGGCGGACTCACCGCTACGGCGGGGGGCATCGCGGCGGCGGTGTTTTTCGGCGTGCTCATGGCAATTTTGTTCAAACCGAAAGATAAACGTTGACAAATACCCCTTGGGGGTATATAATGACCGACGTAATAAAAAATACCCCCAGGAGGTATATGAAAATGGACTGTTGCTGCTGCCATCAGAAAACCAAACACCGCTCCCCGGAGGAGCAGAAGAGCCTGACGAATCGCCTCAGCCGCATTGAGGGCCAGGTCCGGGGCCTGCGGGATATGCTGCAGAAGGACGCCTACTGCACGGACATCCTGGTGCAGGTATCGGCGGTGAACGCGGCGCTGAACAGCTTCAGCAAGGAGCTGCTGGCCACCCATATCCGTACCTGCGTGGCCGACGGCATCCGCCGGGGGGACGACGAGGTCATCGACGAATTGGTGACCACGCTGCAGAAGCTCATGAAGTGAGGAGGACTTGCTATGACGAAACAATTTGCCGTGACGGGTATGACCTGCGCGGCCTGCTCGGCCCATGTGGAGCGGGCGGTGGCGCAGCTGCCGGGGGTCCGATCGGCGGCGGTGAACCTGATGCTGGGGCGGCTGAACGCCAGCTACGATGAAAACCAGGTCACCTCCCAGCAGATCATCGACGCGGTGATCCGGGCCGGCTACGGCGCCCGGGAGGCGGACGAGAGCGATCTGGCTCCGGATAAGCAGCAGGACGAGGTGGTTCAGCGCATGGGCCGGCGGCTCCTATGGTCGGTCATATGCCTGGTGCCGCTGTTTTATATCAGCATGGGCCACATGATGGGCCTGCCGGTGCCCGGCATTTTCCACGAAAACCACCTGGCTATGGCTCTGACGGAGCTGGCGCTGGTGATCCCCATTCTGATCTTGAACCGGGCCTATTTCACCGTGGGCTTTTCCCGGCTTTTTCAGGCCAGTCCCAACATGGACTCCCTGGTGGCCCTGGGTGCGGCGGCGGGCCTGATATACAGCCTCATTGAAATGGGTCTGCTCATCGCGGGCCGGATCGAGGGCATGCCGGACCTGTACTTTGAGTCCGCGGGCATGATCCTCACCCTGGTCACCGTGGGCAAATACCTGGAGCAGCGCTCCCGGAAAAAGACCACTGGGGCCATCTCCGCCCTGCTGCGCCTGGCGCCGGACAGCGCCGTAGTGCGCCGGGACGGCCGGGAGGTCACGGTCCCGGCGGCGGAGATCGCGGTGGGGGACACCGTCATCGTCCGCCAGGGAGGCAAGATCCCTGTGGACGGCGTGGTGACCGCCGGCACCGCCTCGGTGGACGAATCTGCCCTCACCGGCGAGAGCCTGCCGGTGGAAAAAGGGGAGGGGACCACCGTGTCCTCGGCCACGGTGGTGCTCTCCGGCTATCTGGAGCTGGAGGCCCGGCGGGTAGGCGGCGACACGACGCTGTCTCAGATCGTTCGGCTTATGGAGGAGGCGGCCTCCTCCAAGGCGCCCATCTCCCGGCTGGCGGACCGCATCAGCGCTGTGTTTGTGCCGGTGGTCATGGGCATTGCCCTGGTGGCGGCGCTGCTGTGGCACTTTGTGGGGGGCGAGGGCATCCGCTTCTGCCTGTCCATCGGCATCGCGGTGCTGGTGATCTCCTGCCCCTGCGCCCTGGGCCTGGCGACGCCGGTGGCCATTATGGTGGGCACGGGCAAGGCCGCCCAGAGCGGCATCCTTATTAAGTCCGCTGAGAGCCTGGAGCTTTTAGGCAAGGCCCAGACCGTGGTGCTGGACAAGACCGGCACCGTCACCGAAGGAAAGCCCCGGGTCACGGACATTGTGTGCGCCGGGACAACGGAGACTGAACTTTTGCAGGTGGCCGCTTCGGTGGAAAAACCCTCTGAGCACCCGCTGTCCCTGGCCATCGGCCAGGCGGCGGAGGAGCGGGGACTGACGCTCTCCCCGGTGGCGGACTTTACCTCCGTGCCCGGCGGCGGTGTAAAGGCCGTTTTGGACGGCGCGGCCGTATACGCCGGGAACCTGGACTACATGACCCAATGCGGCGTGGACACGGCGGCGGTGCAGGAGCAGGCCCGGACCCTGGCCCGGCAGGGGAAGACGGCCCTGTATTTTGCCCGGGATAGCCGGCTTTTGGGCCTTATCGCCGTGGCGGATGTGGTGAAGCCGGACAGCGCCGCCGCCATAAAGGCACTCCAGGCGGCGGGCCGGGAAGTGGTGCTGCTCACCGGCGACAACGAGACCACCGCCCAGGCTATTGCCGAGCAGGTAGGCGTTTCCCGGGTCATTGCCCAGGTGCTGCCCACAGATAAGGCGGCGTGTGTGGAAAAGCTCCAAAAGGAGGGCCGCTGCACCGTTATGGTGGGCGACGGCATCAACGACGCCCCGGCCCTGGCCCGGGCGGATGTGGGCCTGGCCATCGGTGCGGGCACGGACATTGCTATCGAGTCGGCAGATGTGGTGCTCATGCGCAGTTCCCTGTGGGACATCGTCACCGCCGCGGAGCTGTCCCGGGCCGTTATCCGCAACATACGGGAGAACCTGTTCTGGGCATTTATCTACAACGCCATTGGCATCCCCGTGGCGGCGGGCGTGCTGTACCCGGCTTTGGGCATTACCTTGAATCCCATGATCGCCGCCGCGGCCATGAGTCTCAGCTCCGTGTGCGTGGTGACCAATGCCCTGCGCCTGCGCCTGTGGAAGGGCCCGGTCTGCCCGGTGACGGAAGAAAAAACAGCAAAAGAAAATCAAATTGAAAAACAGGAGGAAAACGGTATGAACAGAACTTTGACCATTGAAGGCATGATGTGTGCCCACTGCGTCGCCCATGTGGAGAGCGCGCTGAACGCCCTGCCCGGGGTCAGCGCCCATGTGGACCTGGAGAAAAAGACCGCCATCGTCACAGCGGGCCCGGAGGTCACGGACGATATGCTCCGCAAGGCCGTGAAGGACGCCGGGTATGAAGTAACGGCGATCCGGTGAGCGGGAGGTTGCCATCGGACGGATTCGTGCCATGCAAATCAATAGAAAATCGGATGCCCGCATCTGCGGGCATCCGGTTTCTCAGTATCGGAATTTACTTGTCCAGCTCCTCGTCCAGCTCATTCAGGCTGCAGAGCATCTCTTCGAATCCGGAGAGATCTGTTTCCCGGAGTACATCCCGGGCGGCCTGGAGCTTCTCACCAAAGCTTTGCAGCAGCTCCTCATAGCGGACGCTGTTGTCGCTGCACCAGGCCCGCTGCTGGGCCACCAGCTCGTGGATGCGCTGGATGGTCTGGGCGCGGAATTCCTCCGTCCGGCGGTGGGCGCTGATCTCGATGTCGGCGATGTGGTCCCGGATCTTGGCGTATTCATCTGCCTGGACCTGCAGCTCATCGCACCGGGCCTGGGCCTGACGCAGCGCGTCCTGCGCGGCCTGGTTTTCCGCCTCCAGGCGCTGCACCTGCTGGGTGAGCGCCTCGTTTTCCCGGTGGGAATCCTCGCAGCTCTCTACCTGCCGGCGCAGGACGGCAAGCTGGCGGATGAGTCCGTCGTTCTGCCGGCGCAGCTCATCGGCGGCGCTGGTCAGCTCCTCCACCTGGGCCTGATTTTCCTTGGTGATCTTCCCAATGTAGGCGACCACATCCTCCCGGTCAAAGCCGCCGAACATCCGTGTTCTGAAATTTGCGCTCATAGCATCCTCCGTTACGCCCGGGGCATCTGCCGAAATGCCGCGGAAAATCGTACATTATTTTCTTCTACAATAGCACAAACTTGGCTCCATGACAAGCGGGAAATGCTCCGGAAAAAAACAAGAAGATTTTTTCAAAAAAAGCTTGCATTTTGTATTAAGACGTGATATTATATTCAAGTCGCCAGGAATGAGACATGCGCCGTTAGCTCAGCTGGATAGAGCGTCTGGCTACGGACCAGAAGGCCGGGGGTTCGAATCCCTCACGGCGTGCCAAAAATCCTCGAAATCGTAAGATTTCGGGGATTTTTGTTTTTCATGAGTTGTCATTTCTTCCTGTTGCTCTTTTCTGACCCAAACGCTGACCCCAACGGGAGCGGATGGCGGAAAGCATCAGACAGCGCCGGAGAGGATATTGCCCATAGTTTGGGCCGCTTTCAGCTGCGCGTCGGTGGTAACGTGGGCGTAGGTGTCCAGCGTAAAGCCCGCTGAGTAGTGGCCCAGCATGGAGGACACCGTTTTCACGTCCACGCCGTTCTGCAGGGCCATCGTTGCGAAGGTATGGCGCAGGTCATGGAAGCGTATCCTTGGCAGCCCCGCTCGTTTCAGTACCCGTTGGAGCATATGCCCATGGGCGAGGAGGACCGCAGCGAGTGCGAGCGGGAGGGCATCAGCATCCACGCGGGCTGGGGCCAGACGGAGATCGTGGAGCAGGATGGCCGGTGCGCGGGTATCAAGTTCCGCAAGTGCCTGTCCGTGAAGAACGCGGAGGGGCGCTTTGACCCGCAGTTTGACGACGCCGTTACGGAGGAAGCCGCCTGCGACCAGGTGCTCTACTGCATCGGACAGAAGGTGGAGTGGAAGGACCTGCTGGCGGGGACGAAGGTGGAGTTCAATCCCAACGGCACTGTGAAGGCCGACCCCGTCACCTATCAGACCGCCGAGCCGGACATTTTCGTGGGCGGCGATGTTTATACCGGTCAGAAATTTGCCATCGACGCCATTGCCGCCGGCAAGCAGGGGGCGGTGTCTCTGCACCGCTATGTGCAGCACGCCACACTGACCATCGGCCGGGACCGCCGCCAGTTCATCGAGCTGGACAAGAAAAACGCCCTTATTGCCGTGGATAGCTATGACAATACGCCCCGCCAGCAGATCGGCTATAATGAAGCTCTGCGCAAGACCTTCCGGGACGAGCGTGTGGCTTTTACCGAGGAGCAGGTGAAGAAGGAGACGGCCCGGTGCCTGGGCTGCGGCGCCAGCATTGTGGATCCCAACAAGTGCATCGGCTGCGGCCTGTGCACCACCAAGTGCGCCTTTGACGCCATCCACCTGCACCGAGAACATCCCGAGTGCAGCACCATGTATAAGTGCGAGGACAAGATGAAGGCCATTCTGCCCTATATGCTCAAGCGCAATTTCAAGATCAGGCGCGCCGCCAGAAAGCGTAAGTGATATGCACGAGCTTGGCATTGTATTCTACGTCATCAACACTATCGAGCAGGTGGGGCGGGAGCAGGGACTGCAAAACGTGGCATCCGTCACCTTGGAGTTAGGAGAGGTCTCCGGCGCTATCCCCCATGAGCTGGAGAACTGCTGGGACTGGGCCGTAAAGCGCACAGAGCTGATGCCGACGGCTAGGCTGCGCATTGAGACCATCCCGGCGGTGACCCACTGCGGCGGCTGTGGGCAGGACTATCCCACCGTGCCCCAGGGCCGCATCTGCCCCCGCTGCGGCAGTGAAAATACCTGGCTGATCCGGGGCAATGAGATCAATATCAAGGAGATCGAGGCGATATAATGGAATCATACAAGATCATTGAAGTAAAGGAGAGCGTATTTGCCAACAACGACCGGGAGGCGGAGCGGGTCCGGCAGGACCTGAAGCGGGACAAGACTTTTCTGCTGAACCTGATGTCCTCTCCCGGCAGCGGTAAGACCACCACGCTGCTGCGCACCATTGAGAACCTGAAAGACGACCTGCGCATAGGCGTTATGGAGGCGGACGTCGACTCGGATGTGGACGCGAAGACGGTGGCCCAGGCGGGTGTCCGGTCCATCCAGCTCCACACCGGCGGCATGTGCCATCTGGATGCCGGCATGACGGAGCAGGGCCTGCGGGAGATCGGAACTTCCGATTTGGACCTGGTGGTGCTGGAGAACGTGGGCAACCTGGTGTGCCCGGCGGAGTTTGATACCGGCGCAGTGAAAAACGCCATGATCCTCTCTGTGCCGGAGGGCCACGACAAGCCCCTGAAGTACCCGCTGATCTTCACCGTCTGCGACGCGCTGGTCATCAACAAGATCGACGTGCTGCCCTACTTTGACTTCGACATGGAAAAAGTAGTGGAGTACGCCCATATGCGCAACCCCAAGCTGGAGATATTCCCCATCTCCGCCAAAACCGGCGAAGGGGTAGACGCCTGGTGTGATTGGCTGCGCCGGCAGGTGAGAGATTGGAACGAGGCAAAATAAAGATGACGCGCCTATACAAAAAAGTCCTTGGAGCCATATGGCTCCAAGGACTTTTTACTGTTGGAAAGTGACGGTGTGCTTCGCGGCCCCACAAGCGGATTATTTAACAAGACCCTTGTCGGTCTTGGCCACGTGCTTGAAGACCTCCTCGAAGCGGTTCAGGGCGTCATCGATGATCTCCGGGGTGTCGGCCATAGAGGTATACAGACGGCTGCCGGCCAGGGTGACGATGCCGTTGGCCATGTAGGCCGCACCCATGCGCTCCATGGAGTCCTTGCGGACATACATCATGTCCTTGTTGCGCAGCAGACCCACCGCGGACTTCAGGAAGGACATGGAGGAGAAGTCGAAGCTCATAGCGCCGGTACACTCCAGGTGGACGATGGAGCCCTGGTTGTAAGCCACGAAGGGCAGGCCATACTGATTGATAAGTCCCTTGAGCCCGTCACACAGGCGGTCGCCCATGCGGCCGGCGATCTCGCAGGCGTTGGTGCGCTCGATCTCCTGGATGGCGGTGTAGCCCGCAAGACACGACAGGGGGTTGGCCGCCAGGGTGCCGCCTACATAGGCCCGGTGCTTGCCGGTGGCCAGACCTGCGGCCATGAGCTGGGCGTACTCCCGTTTGCCGCCCACGCCGCCGGCGGCGGGATAGCCGCCGGCCACGATCTTGCCGAAGATGGTCAGATCCGGGACCACGTCGAAGTAGCCCTGGGCGCCGGAAAGGGCCACGCGGAAGCCGGTGACTACCTCGTCGAAGATCATCAGCGCGCCGTACTGGTCGCACAGGGCCCGGACGCCCTTGTTATATTCGTGGCCGATGGGCCGGGTGCCGCTTTCGGGGCCTACCGGCTCCACGATGACCGCCGCTGTGCCGCCCCGGAGCTTGTTGCGTTTGAGCATCCGCTCCAGCATATCCAGGTCGTTGGGCCGTACCTCGTCAGTGGTAGCATAGGCACCCTTGGGGATGCCGTGGGACTCCAGCAGCGCCCGGCTGCCGGGAATCTTCAGACCGTAGACCATCTGATCGGACCAGCCATGATAGGCGCCGCCGATCTTGATGATGCGCTTTTTCCCGGTGGCGATGCGGGCGATGCGCAGGGAGGCCATCACTGCCTCGGTGCCGGAGCCCAGCATGCGGAACATCTCCACATTTGGCATGTGGCGGTTGATCTCCCGGGCAATGAGCATCTCGGACTCGTGGAGCAGGCCCGTGACAGGGCCACACTCATTGAGCAGCTGAAAGACCTTTTCCCGGATCACGGGGTAATTGCTGCCCAGGATGGTGGGGCCGCCGGCCTGGAGGAAGTCGATGTACTTGTTGCCGTCCTTGTCGTAGAGGTAAGCGCCCTCGGCCTTGGCCATGCACATGGGAAAGGGCTTATTGAAGGCCAGGTTGTGCTGCACGCCGCCGGGGATATACTTCTGGGACTCCTCGTACACCGCCCGGGACTGGGTGCACTTCTCGTCGTAATACTTCAGAATCACATTATTATAATACTCGTCCGTAACCTCCCAAATGGGCTGGTCGGTGAGGGCTTTGAGCTGGGCGTTGATCTCCTTGGGATCGTCCCATCTGCTGATGCCGCAATTATTCATGCTGCTGCTCCTTTCCTTGCTTTTTCTTAGCGATGTCGTTGGTATCCTTACTGTTGCGGTAAACTACGAAATTGTCCCACAGATACTCCAGGGAGAGATTCAGGGCCATGTTGATGGCCAGAACGGCATACTCGTTCCAGCCGTGGGTGTCTGCCAGGAAGTGCTCGTTCCAAATGGTGAACGGCGCGAAGGGCACATAGAACAGGAACACCAAAAGCATGGCCCGGGGCACATTGGCCGCGCTCTGGAAGGTGAACTTTCGGTTGAAGGTGAAGTTCCAAAGCACGCTCAGAACCAGGGCGATGGTGTAGCAGACCCAGTGGCCGGGGATCTTCAGAACCTCCTCACAGAGGATCATGGCCACCGTCTCGATGATGCCCGCCGAGGCGGAAAACAGCACGAACTTAATGACCCGGGCGGTCTCTTTCTTTTTCTCTGTTTGCATAGTCATCCCTTCCTTTTAGAGTATTTTTTTTGATAAACCAGGCGCATGAGCGCCGCATCCAATGTGCTGAGGTGGGCCTTTACACCCAGGCCCGCGGCGTGCAGGGCGCAGAGGGCGGATTTCTCCGTCAGCAGGCACAGGGCCTCCCGGTCGTCCGGATCCGCCGCCTGTACAATGGCACCCATGCCCCGGACAAACACCGCGTCCCGCTTTTTAAGGGCATGGATCACGTCCGCTGCTGCAGGCTCCACACAGAGGACCCGGGGGCCCAGCATCTGGGCCATGTCGTCCAGCTGGGCCCGGAGGGTCTCGCCCCGGTCCGCCCACAAAACGGCATAGTCACCGCCGGAAACTTTCGCGTCGGGCACCTCTCGCTGCACGGCGGCCAGGAGTGTCTGCGCGCTTTCCTCCGAAATGCGCCGGGGCGCAGCCTGGGGAACTCGCAGATTGCGCCGGCAGATGTCCTCCAGGAGCTTGGCCCGCTCCATGGCCTGGGCCTGGTCCGCCCCGCAGATGACCACCCCGTGGCCGGACATGAGCACCGTGTGGGCCCCGGTGGCCAGGGCGGCGGAGACGGCGTTTTTCAGCTTTTTGGTGCCGGGCAGACCGTATTCGGCCTTGGCCAGACCGCCCAGGGCGGCCCGCTCCTCCGGGGTGATGTCCAGGACGTCAAAGCCCGCCAGGCCCAGGGCCGAGGCACAGTTCTGATGGGTGTGGATGACGAAATTTACCTCCGGAAACTGTGCATAGGCTGCCGCGTGGACGCCCCGCTCGCCGGAGGGCTTGCGCGTGCCCTCCCAGGTCATGGTGGAAAGCTCCACCCGGGCGATGTCCTGGGGCCGGGTCTTGTGATAGTCCAGGCCGCTGGGCGTGATGAGGAAATGGTCTTTGTCCAGGCGGCTGCTGACATTGCCCCAGGTCCGGGCCACCAGACCCGTCTCCAGCAGCGCCAGGCCGGTTTGGCAGATCAGCTCTCTTTGTGCGGTTTCTTCCATGGTCTTGCCCCCTTAGTTCAGCGCGGCGAAGTTCTTTTTGTTGGCCGCGTAGAGATTTTTGAATACCTTATAATTCCGGTCATACAGAACCTTGTTGGCAGAGTTGGGCGTATAGCGGGCCGAGGGGCGGATGAGCCCGGCGGCCCGGGTCAGGTCGGCGATCTGACCGCTGCCTACCGCCACCAGCATGGCCGCGCCCACGGCACCCACGTCCTTGGTGTCGGCCACGGTCTCCACGGTGCGGCCCGTGACATCTGCCAAAATCTGACAGGTGACCCGGGACAGGGCCCCGCCGCCCACAAAGCGGAGGGTGGAGGCGGTTTTCACTTTCTTGTCCTCACACTCCAGCATCCAGCGCAGGTGATAGCAGATGCCCTCCAGCACGGCCCGGAGCATCTCGGTCTTGCCGGTGTCCAGGCGGAGGTTGAAGAACATACCCGCCGCCTTGGGATCCTCGAAGGGGCAGCGGTTGCCGTGGAGCCACGGGGTGAAGATCACGCCGCCCGCCCCGGGGGGAATGGCCTCGATGGTATCGGTCATGTAGTCATAGAGGCTCTCATACACCGTCTCCTGGCTCTCGGCCACGTTGGTCTTCTGCAGGTAAATGCCGATCTCGTCCAGCACCAGGTGCTCCTTGACCCACTCAAAGCATTTGCCGGCGGTTTCCATCTCAGCAAAATAATTGTATTTGCCCTCCTGGGCGCCCACGATGCCGGCGATCATGGAGACGATGTCCACCTCCTGGCGGTCAATGACCGTCCCGACCCAGCCGGAGGTGCCGGAATAGATGTGAGTCTGGCCCACCTCCGTGCAGCCGGCGCCTACGCCGATGAGGGTGGCGTCGCCGCCGCCGCCGTAAACGGGGCAGCCTTCCGCCAGGCCCAGGTCCTCTGCCGCCTGGGCCGTCAGGGGCCCGGCCACATCCGTACACTCAATGATCCGGGGCAGATGGTCAAAGTCTACGCCGTACATGCGGCACAGCTCGCGGCTCCAGCAGCCCTTGCCGGGACGGCTGTCGTAGAGGAAGGTGGAGTAGGCCGAGTCCCGGGTCATGACGAACTGGCCCGTGCAGCGGCCGATGAGGTATTCCTTCACATCCAGCCATTTATGGATCCGGGCGTAGACCTCCGGCTCGTTTTTCTGGACCCACTTGTATTTCCACAGGGGATCCTTGACGCTGGTGGAGGCGGCCCGGGTGCGCCGCAGGCTCCGCAGCAGCATGAGAGCGTTCACCCCGGAGATGGTCAGCCCGTGGGTCTGACAGGCGGCAAATTCCTTGCTGCCCCGCTGGTCCATGTAGCTCATGGGCCGGCGCAGGGCGCGGCCCGATTCATCCACCAGTACCAGTCCCTGCATCTGCGAGCAGAAAGAGATGCCCGCGATCAGTTTGGGGTCTGTGCCGGTTTTCTCCAGCAGGCGGCGGGTGCTTTTGGCCATGGCCGCCCACCACTCGTCGGCGTCCTGCTCCGCGCCGCCGTTTGGCAGGATGTAGAGCCCGTAGCCCTCATACTCCCCGGCCAGCAGGCGAATGGTGTCTCCCACCTCAAAAAGACAGGTCTTGACGCCGGTGGTGCCAATGTCATACGCGATCACATACAAGGCGATCCCCTCCTATTTTTAATGCATTTTTGATGAAGTGCATAAAGGATTCCGTCATTTTTTCCGGATCATCGGTGCAGTCCGGCCCCAGGAAGATGGCCATGCGCTCCCGGTAATACTCACAGCTGAAGGAAAATTGCAGCATCATGAACAGGTCGTCCAGGAAAAAGGCAAAGGTTTTCGGGTCCAGGGTGGGGTCCACGGTGCCGACCCGGCGGGCGTTTTCCAAAAGCTGGGCGTAGACTGCGGCGGTGCGGCTCTCGATCTCCCGGGCCAGCTCCCGGGCGTACTTTTTGCAGCCGCCGGAGGTGATTTCGTTATAAAGGGCGTTATGGCTCTGATGGTCCCGGGCGTGGACGATGAGGGCGCTGACGATGCTGCGGATGCCGGACTCAATGTCTGTCTCGTGGGCCACGGCTTCCTGCAGGACCTGGTCCAGCAGGGCCAGGGAATGGCGCACACAGGCCAGGAAAAAGCTGTCCTTATCGCCGAAATATTTATAAAGCACGCCCACGGAGACCCCGGCGGTCTTGGCAATGGTATTGATATTGGCCCGGTCCAGGCCGCACTGAGCGAACTGGTCGATGCCGGTCTCCAGAATGAGATCCATGGTTTTTTCATCGAGCTTTTTGTACATATTTCGTCTCCGTCGATACATGTCGTGAGCGGCAATTCACAAGATGGATATAGTATACACCTGCCGGGTCGTATCCGTCAACAGTTTTGTGAAAAAAAGAGAAGTTGAGGCGAAAATACTTTCCACAGCTTCTCCAAATGCGGCAGAGGAGGGGGACTCTCTTTGGGCAGTGGATATGAAAAAAATCCCTATTTTCCCTTTTTTCGCCTTTTTTCCCTTTAGGGCTTTACTTTATAGGGAAAATAGCATAAAATATAACATGCCTTTGCATGCCATGCTGGGGATACTATGCCCTATTGTGGCAAAAATGTTGCATTTACATCTTATATCAGGAGATGCAAGAGAAAAAACAGACGGTCACTTTTCTTTCTTGCTTGGCAGAAACGAACTATGGCTATAAAAAGATTTATCATCATGGCAGACGGGAAGATGACCCGGTGGAATAACCGCCTGGTCCCCAAGCATCTGCTCCCTGTCCACGGCGAGCCGATCCTGCTGCGCACGGCGCGGCTGGCGCAGACCTACGCGCCGGGGGCGCAGGTGGTCATCACTTCTCATAACCCCAACTACGAGGCTCCCGGGGCCGTGCGCTATGAACCGAAAAGCAACAGCTGCGAGATCGATCGTTTCACCTGGGAGCTGATCGACGATGACGTATGCTTTTTGTACGGCGATGTGTATTACACCGAGCAGGCCATCCGCCGGATCGTGGAGATGCCGGTGAAGGCTCTGGGCTTTGCCAGGAACGACACGGAGGTTTTTGCCGTGAAGGTGGCGGATGGTGCCTATCAGAAGGACTGCATCCGGAAGCTGAAGGAGAGGGATCCCGCGTGCCGGGGCTGGCAGCTGTATGAAATGGCCCAGCAGGATGGCTGTGCGGAGATATGCCGCATTGAGGACGAGACTACCGGCTTTAACACAGAGGAAGAATATCGGCGCTTTGCGGAAAAGGCGGACTGCTGACCGGACCGACTGCGGCGAAATCCAATAAAGAAAAGAAGTACATATTATGGACGTTTTTAAATTGTATCGGAACTGCTTTAACCACCTGCGGCTGTTCGTGCTGTATTGGCGGCGGATCGTGTTTGCCCCCAACCACATGAAGGTGGGCTTTTTCACAAAGCTGCGGGCCAACTTCGGCGGCGGCTTCTTGGCCGACCAGTGGGCGCTGTACTCTCTGGACGGGAAGAAAAAGAAGGAGTATCTGTCGGAGTTCGACTGGTACCGCTCCCGCTACATAAACGAGCCCTTTGACCAGATGCTCAACAATAAGGTGGTGGCCACGGAGGTGCTGCGGCAGTATGTCCGGGTCCCGGAGGTCTACCTGGTGAAGACCCGGGCGGGCATCGTGGACGCAGGCCACTGCACAAAGGACGGCGCTGTGGCCGTGGAGACACTGCGCCGGTGCCGGGAGGTGTTCATGAAGCCCTTCGGCAAGGGCAAGGGCAACGGCGTACACCGCCTGCGCTATGACGGACAGGATTTTTGGGTGGATCAGGAGAAAAGATCCGCCGAGGAAATGAAGAGGCTGTTCGAAAAGGAGAGCGAGTGGTATCTCTCCGAGACCATCACCCAGCACGCCTACGCGGCGGGGCTGTATGACAAGACCTGCAACACCATCCGCATGATCACCCTGCGGGATCCCGACAGCGGCAAGATCAAGCTGTTTTTCGCCGTGCAGCGGGTGGGCACGGCCAAGACCATCCCGGTGGACAACGCCAGCCAGGGCGGCCTTGTGTGCAGGATCGACCTGGAAACGGGGCGGCTGTCCCATGCCGGGTCCCTGCATACTACCCAGATCTATGAGGAGCATCCGGACTCCGGCATCCGTTTTGACCAGGTGGTGATCCCCGATTGGGAGCAGACCAAGGCGGAGATCGTGGGCCTGGCGGAGAGCCTGCCGTTTCTGCACTTTGTGGCGTGGGATGTGGTGAAGATGGAGGACGGTACTAACTGCATCATCGAGGCCAATACCTCCTCCGGCGTGAATATCATCCAGCTCTGGGGCGGTCAGCGCAACGGCGAGCTGGGGAATTTCTACCGTAAGCACGGTGTCATCCGGTGACAGAGCGACCCTATGGGAGGATTTAAAAATGAGCGAAAAAAACAATAAGACTATAAACGGACAGAAGATCTTCTGCCTGGCCTGCATGGGCCTGATGGCGGCGGCCAGCATCGTGCTGGTGATCCTGCTGTTTACCTCGGGCCTACTGAACAAGGGCATCGTGTGGGCCATCACCGGCGGCTTGGTGCTGCTCAACGGCCTGCACATCTGGCTGCAGCTGGGCAAGGGAAAGGTGCACGTGGGCAAGACCGTGTGCGGCGTTATCGCCCTGCTGCTGACGGCGGCCATGATCGTGGCCATGGTAGCCGTGGGGAAGGTGTCTGGCGCGTTCCGCGACATCTCCAAGGAGCGGAAAGAGGGCATCTATGTGGGCGTATATGTCCGCGCAGATGACCCGGCCCAGGAGCTGAAGGACGTGAGCGGCTACCTGCTGGGCATCGCCGCGCAGCCGGATCGGGACAACACCCTGCGGGCCCTGAAGGACATGGAGGACGCCGTGGGCGTGGTGGATGAAAAAGAACTGGACTCCTCGGTGGAGCTGGCTTCCGCCCTGCTGAGCGGCGATGTGGACGTCATGCTGCTCAATGAGGCGTTTCTCGACACCCTGGAGGAGACCGACGGCCTGACGGACCTTTCGGATCAGGTGAAGCTGGTCCATGAGTTTTACTATGCCCAGGAGCCGGACCAGGTGGTGCCCGTGAATACGAACGTACTGACGGACAGCTACATTATTTATCTCAGCGGCTCGGACGCCCGCAGCACGGATGTATCCGTCCGCGCCCGGAGCGACACGAATATCCTGGCGGTGGTCAATCCCACCACCCACCGGATCCTGCTGGTGAATACGCCCAGAGACTACTATGTGCCCCTGGCGAGAAACGGCCAGATGGACAAGCTCACCCATGCGGGCATCTACGGCATTGAGGAGTCCATCGCCACGCTGGAGAACCTGTACGGCGTGGATGTGAGCTACTATGCCCGCATCAATTTCTACGGGCTCAAGGACATCGTGGATGCCGTGGGCGGGATCGATGTGGTCTCTCCCATGAGCTTTACCCTAAGCACCAACGCCTGCTCCAAGTCCGGGGATATTGACCGGGAAGTGGTGGAAGGCGTCAACCACATGGACGGCGCCAAGGCCCTGGCCTTCGCCCGGGAGCGCTACGGCTTCGCTGACGGTGACAACCAGCGGGGCAAGAACCAGATGGCCATTCTCCAGGCCCTGACGGCCAAGCTCACCAAGGCCTCCACCTTGGTGAATTATCAGAGCATTCTGGCGGCGGTCTCCAACAATATGACCACGAACCTGAGCTACGAGGATATCACGGCCCTGGTGCGCACGCAGCTGACCAATATGTCCGAGTGGAAGATCGACACCTACGCCGTGACCCAGGGCAGCGGCAGCACCAGCCAGCCGTGCTACTCCCTGGGCGGGGCCGAGGCATGGGTCATGCCGCAGAATGAGGCATCCGTGCAGACGGCCCGGGAGATGATCCAGAACGTGCTGAAC
This sequence comes from uncultured Oscillibacter sp., assembly GCA_945868085.1. Taxonomy (GTDB): domain Bacteria; phylum Bacillota; class Clostridia; order Oscillospirales; family Oscillospiraceae; genus Vescimonas. The sequence goes on along the minus strand of CAMBKF010000020.1, from coordinate 11,257 downwards.
GGGACAGAGGACAGCCAGTCGTAAGAGAACAATAGATAACGATAGATAGATAAGGAAAGGCGGTATCATGAAACACCAAGGGATGAGAAAACTGATGGCGCTCCTTCTTGCCGCCGTGCTGGTGCTGCCGTGCGTGGCCGCAAGCGCCTTTGCCGACCCTGCGGCAACGGAGGAAACCGGTTCTGCCGGCGGGGCGATGACCGTGGGCTCGGTGACCACTCCGGAGGATCCTGCCTCCGGCGGCACTACCGATCCCAGCGAGGACCCCGGCTCCGGGGAGGATCCGGATCCTGGTAAGCAGCCCGACCCCGGTGTGGATCCCGATCCGACACCGGACCCTGATCCGACACCGGATCCTGACCCGACGCCGACACCGGACCCTGACCCGACACCGGACCCCGATCCGACGCCGACACCTGACCCGACACCGGATCCCGATCCGACGCCGGATCCTGACCCGGTTGTGGATGATCCGGTGGTGGAGCCGCCGGCACCCGTGCGGGACGCGTCGCTGAGTTCCATTTCCATAGCCTGCGGGGAGCTCTATCCGGCGTTTGATCCCCAGGTATATGAGTATACGGTCTATGTAACGGCGGAGCAGCCGGAGAAGAGCTGCGCCATTACCGCCGTGCCCAGCGATTCCTATTCCAGCGTCAGCGTCAGCGGCGAGGAAAAATTTGTGAATACGGATATCAAGCGTAAGATCCGCGTTTATAACGGCGGCCTTACGGAGGAGTATACCCTGTTGATCCACGTGATGGATAACAGCGAGTACTATGCAGACGGTGTGCATTACGAGCAGATGAGCGAGCCGGATCTGACGGCGCTGCCGGGCGTGTTCCGTACGGTGAGCGAGACCGGCTTCAAGGGGCGGATCGCCCAGAGCACGGGCCTGTCCATGCTGCTGGTGCAGTATGAGGATTCGGCCAATGCCGAGCATACCATCTGGCGGCGGTATGAGCCTACGTCTCACGCGCTGACCACGGTGTCCTTTGTGACCATCGAGGGGAAAAAGTACATCTCCTGCGGCGGTGAGGACAATATCCTGTTTCTGAACAACAAGCAGGGGGACATGTATTACGTCAAAAATGCGGACGGGCAGGTGGACCTGCTGGTGCGCACGGATAACGTGGCTCTGGAGGAGAAGTCCGGGCTGCTGAGCCATATTTCCACAGCGGCGCTGTTGGTGGTGATCGCGGTGCTGCTGATTGCCGGGGCGTGGCTGCTGCTGAACTGGAAAAAGATGAAGACAAAGAGCAAAAAGAGCGAGGAGATCGCTTATTTCCGGCCGTATCTCAGCTCCTATACGGAGGAGCCGGACGGACAAAAAGAGAAAATGGAAAACTAGAGAAAGCGCGGTGGTGAGGAACAATGGACGCTGTTGCAAATAAAATAGAGATCCGCGAGGTCAGCCAGCGCAAAACGGCCTATTTGTTTATAAAACGCACGTTTGACATCGTGCTGTCCCTGGTTTTGATCGTGGCGCTGCTGCCGCTGCTGCTCCTCGTGATGGCGGCCATTGCGATCGACTCACCCGGGTCGGTCATTTTCAAACAAAAAAGAATCGGGTATCACGGAAAAGAGTTCGTGATCTTCAAGTTCAGAACGCTTAGCATAACCGCGCCGGACAATGTGGCGACGCGGCAGCTGGAGAATATCGACGGCTGCTCCACCAAGCTGGGCAGGCTTCTGCGCCGCCTGAGCATCGACGAGCTGCCGCAGCTGTTCAATATTCTGCGGGGCGATATGTCGTTTGTGGGCTTCCGTCCGGTGTGTACGTCTGAAAAGAAGCTCAACGCCCTGCGCAGAAAGATGGGCGTGTTTGAGGGGCGTCCGGGTCTCACGGGCTATGCCCAGGTGCTGGGCCGGGACAGCATCGGCGTTGCACGCAAGGCGAGGCTGGATGCGGAGTACCAGAGAAAACGATCCCTGCGGCTGGATCTGTGGTGCATGGTAAAGTCCGTCACGGTGGTGCTGTCCGGAAGCGGAGTTATGTGAGCTTCCTGCGAATTGTCAGTTTTATCCCCAAAAAAGTTAAAAGAGGGCAGAGAATAATGAATATCGTAAAAAAAGTCAAGCGCGAAAACGAACTTTGGAGCATCATGCGTCATGGATACTCACGGGGCATGGCCATATCCTGGAGAAAGGCCGTTATGCGGGATAACCGGAACAATGCCAAGCGGTATGGGCGGAGTGCGCTGGATGACATTCATCGGCGCGGGTACCTGTCGCAGAGCATCAAGACATATGACCTGCTCAATGATCGGTCGGACAAGTATGTGACGGACTTTGAGTATATGTTTTTATCCCCGTTCAATAATAACTTCAGCAAATGGATCGGAGATATTATTACCACGAATCGCGTGCTGAAAAGGCAGAGTGATCACTGCCGCAAGGTATACTTCTCCATTTTCCAAAGGCGCGGTGAACAGATCATCCTGTCCAAGGGCGAGGACTATGACCGGCCCTGCACGGCGCAGGATGTGATCGATCTTGTTATCAGCAAGGGCCGTGTGGAACTGCGCCCGGCATTTTGGGAAAGCAAAAGTACCCGGTATGAGCTGAGCTATGAAAAGGAAATGATTTTCATAAACGGGCAGACCCGACGGGATGACCAGGAGTATCTGCGCCGTGTGATCAATGGACTGCGGTCGAACTATATAGTGGCGGAATATGTTGACACACAGTTCGACTTTGCCCCGGAACTCAGCGGCCAGCACTTCATCAAGTTTTGGCTGAGCAATGACGCGGGCGAGGAGCCGCAGATTCTGGACTGTGAGCTGGATGTAAAAGCAGCTGGACGCAGCTGGGCGAACTGTTCTGTAGAGGAGGACGGCAGCTTTGTCCTGGGCGATGAAAAGTTCTTTGTGCCCGGGTGGCAGACCGTCTGTTCGGAGCTGCTGCAGACGGCTCGTGAGCTTGACCTGCTGGATTATTTCACGGTGTCCATTGCCCTGGATGACAAGGGGGGCTTTACCTTCCTGCATTTTTCCGCAAAGCCATTCCGCAAGAAGAGCCGTATCAGCCAGAGACATAACGATTATCTCAGAAGCAAGGCGGCCGACGCAAAGGAGCGCATGGGTGAGATCACCATGAAGATGCGTTGGGAAGACCTGAAGAGAAGACGGCATTACAGCTATCTGCAGAAGACCGGCCGCAAGGGGATCCGCCCCTATATGCAGCAGCTCTGGCTGGATCAGATGGAGAGTGACCGCCAGAACACCACGACCACGACCCCTGCCCAGAAAAAATGGTGCTGGGAGCGGGGCTTCCTGTCCTTCCGAATTGAGCAGTACGGCCTCACGGAGGAGAATTACAAGAACTTCCTCTCGGATTATGACTATCACTGGCTCAACCGGATCAACAACATCTATCAGCTTTGGGTGAATGACAAGACGACATTCCGCCTGGTCCTGGATCCCTTTGCGGACTATATTCCGAAATACTATTTCGCTATCACCAAGCGGCGCGGCACACCCCATATCAGCAGAATGTGGGATTGCGACGAGGATGTGCAACCCGACCTGAAGGGGATTCTGACCATGCTGGAGCGGAAGGGAAAGCTGGCAATGAAGCCATCCTCCGGCACCCATGGAGATGGATTCTATTGCCTGGCCTATGAGGACGGGAAATATACCGTCAACGGCGAGGAGACAACAGCAGATCAGCTTTGGCAGATCATTTCCCAGCGGAAGTCGTTCTATGTTATCACCGAATACATCAACATGCATCCGATGCTCAAGGCGATTTATCCCAAGTCCGTCAACACGGTGCGGGTGATGGTGATCAATTCCCACGGCTATGATCCAAAAATCATGCAGACCTATATGCGCATCGGTTCGTCTACCACCGGTTTTACAGATAACGTGGGCTACGGCGGCATCTGCGTGATGGTGGATTCCGAAACGGGAGAACTGCATGACCCGGAGACCATCGCAGAGCACAGATTCCATCCCTGCCCCGTCCATCCGGATACCGGAACGCCCATTGCCGGTATTCTGCCCAACTGGCAGGAGATCCGTGAAAAAGTGCTGGATATTTGCCGCTATCTGGGAGAACTGGAGTATTTGGGCTTTGACATCGCCATCACGGAAGAGGGCTTCCAGGTGATCGAGATCAATATTCATCAGGATCTGCATAAGGTGGCTACCCACAGCCAGGAGATCAAGGACTTCTTTGCCGAAAAGATCAGGATCAAGAAGAACATCTATAAACTCAAGTAAAGCGGAATGGAGGCCTATCAGATGAAACTAGGAATTTTAAAGGACATCAAGAAAGAAGAATACAGGGTCATTCTCACTCCCAGTGAGGTGGAGAATATCATCCAGGACGGACATCAGGTGCTTGTGGAGCGCAGCGCCGGCGAGCGGGCCGGATTTCCGGACAGGGAATACGAAGAGGTGGGCGCGGTGCTCGCAGACCGGTATGAGATTTATCGGGAGTGCGACATGATTGCCAAGGTCAAGGAGATCGACCCGTCCGAGTACCCCCTGCTGCGGGAGGGGCAGATCGTGTTCACCTGCATCCATCCGGCGGCCCATCCCCAGGAAGTTGACGAGCTGCTGAAGAAAAAGGTCACGGCCTTTGCCGCGGAGGACAGCCATCGCCATGGTTCTCCCAACTGCGAGGCGGCGGGCAAGGCCGGCGTCATCATGGGCCTGTATTCCATGATGACCATCAACGGCGGCTGCGGAAAATTTGTCAGCGGATTGGGTACGGCACCCGGCATCCATGCCTTGGTGCTGGGCTGCGGCATCGTGGGCAAGGCAGCCATTGAGGTGCTGCAGTCCCTGGGCGCATGGGTGACGGTAGCCGCCACAAATGTCGGCCATCTGCGTACCATTGCCTCCAAGTATGATGGGAAAATCAATACCATTGTTTCCAACCGCTACAACATCCGGCGCATCCTGCCGCAGGTGGATATGGTGGTCAACTGTGTCCGTTGGGACAAGAGCAACACCCAGTTCCTGATCGACCGGTCCATGGTGGCAAGCATGCCCAAGGGATCTGTCATCGTTGATATCAGCAACGACTATGGTGTGATCGAGACCTTCCATGAGACAACGCACGATAACCCCACCTATGTGGAGGAGGGCGTGGTGCATTACTGCGTCAGCAACATCCCCAGCGCTATTGCGAATTCCACGTCCATTGCCATTGCTGCAGCGGCAGAACCGCATATCCGCAGCATCCTCAATAACGGCATTGCGGAGGCCTGCGCCAGAGACGGATTTTTGCGCCGGAGCATGGTGACGCATAAGGGATATTTGACCCATGAGGAGACCAGCCAGATCCAGAACAGACCCTGGATCCAGCCGGAAAAGATCCTTGGCCTTGAGGGCAGAAAGCTGGATTACGCACCGAAGAACACGGTGGCTGTGTCCGAAAACTATTATAAAATGCCCTGACCGGTCGCGGCTGTGTCAGCGCAATAGCACAACAAAAAGATCATGTAACGGTGGTGTGTGAAGTACGGTGGGATCGGCTAAAGTGAAAAATAAAATGAGAGCACTGGGAATGGTCCTGGGCGGATATACATTCCATGCTGCACAGTTTTATCTGCGGATGGAAAAGACTTGCCCGGAGGCAAACCGTGCGCTGCTGAAAAAACTGCTGCTGAGCGATCCTATGCGCAAACGCATGGACGAGCTATTCGCGGATCTGCTCACCACCACCCGTGTTTTAGGACGAGAGTATTTCCCGAGCCTGTATGGCCTGGCCGTCACGGTTGGCGGCAGGCGTATAGTGCCTCTTGCGGGTGCAGCACCGGAATTAACGGCAAAAGATTGGCTGACATTCCTGCGGGAGCGGAATGGCTGCTGGATCCTGCCGAATGAGCACCGGGCCAAGGGCCGGCTGTACCGAATTTCCCGGCAGGGAGAGATGCTCCTCTTGGACGGGGCTGAACAGACCGATGCGGAGCTGCTGACATTTCTGCATCGACTGCCCGACCAGACATTGCTGCTGGAGCATATGGAGCCGGCAGGGGATGCCTGCCCGGAAGCGGCGCTTCCCGTACTCCATTGTGCGCTGCTGCGCAGAGAAGGAGAGACGGAGGAGGTCCTGCTGCGGTGGGAGGATCACGGAAATAAAAATGGGTACAGTCCCTTTGCGTTTTCCGCTGTCGACCGGGAGCCGGACCGGCAGGATGACCGCGTACAGGGTGTGGAGGATTTTGCCCGGGAAATTGCCCGGCGTTATCCCGAAATGCCCTATGTCGGCGTAAACGCTGTGCTCACGGAGGCCGGATTTGTTGTGCTGCGTGTGGACACCGGGACGGAGCTTGCCTGGGTGCATCCGCTGACGGATCCGTGCCGTCGGGCCGCGCAGATCCTGTGCAGCGGCAGAAAAAAAAGCACACTGAAAGATGTGCTTACCCGGATCCGTGCCTATACCTTTGCATGGCGGGCCCATCGCCGGGGTTTTGTGGACTTCATGTACCGCAACTGGCTGCGCGGCGTGCAGGAGGATAACCAAACGGCGCATACTACCAGGGCGCAGAAGCGATGGGCGCATAAGCGGGGCTTTTACTCCTACCGCATTGCCCAGTATGGGCTGACGGAGGAGAATTACCGGAACTTTTTATCGGACTATCAGTATAAGCGCCTGCGGCCGCTGAATCCGGGATTTCAGAAATGGTTTTGGAACAAAACCAACCTGCCCGATATTCTGGCGGACTACAGTGAGCACCTGCCTCGGTACTTCTTCCGGATACTGGTCAGCGATGGCAGGCAGCGGATCTTTGGCTATCAGGGCCAGGGGGAATGCAGCTGGCGCGATGTAATTGACTGTTTGGACCGGGCGGGTGAGCTGGCTATGAAGCCGGCTGTAGGTTCTCACGGAAAGGGCTTTTTCCACTTGCGCCGGGAAGACGATCAGTTATACCTGATAAACGGCACATCCTGCAGCCGGGAGGAACTGGAAGAGTTCTTCCGCGGGATCGACGCGGACTATATCGTCACGGAGTATATCCGGATGCACCCCTATTTGGAGGAGATATACAGCGGCGTTACGGGTACTGTGCGGCTTATGGTGCTGTGCAGGCAGGGACAGGCCTCCATCCGCTATGGATACTTCCGCATTGGCACCAGCTTCACAGGGGCGACGGATAACATCGCAAACGGCGGATTGGTCGTTCCCCTGGATGTGCAGACGGGGGCCTTCAGCGGGGCCGAATTGCTGCAGGAACATCAGTTTTTGCCCTGCCCGGTACACCCGGACACAGGCCGGGAGATCCGGGGACAGATGCCCCACTGGCAGCGGCTGGCTCATGAGATCTGCCGCATCAGCAGAGATTTGTCACCGCTGGAATATTTGGGTTATGACGTCGTGGTGACAGAGGATGGGTTCAAGATCCTGGAGGTGAATCTCCATCAGGATCTGCATAGATATCCCCTGTACCCGGAAGACGTCAAAAAATACCTCACCGAAAGAGCGGCGCAGAAGGATAAATGCCGCGGCTCCAGGTGACGGCAAGAGAGTAGAGTATGAAAACACTTTGGAAGATTATAATTTCACATGTCCAGTACCGCAATCAGATTCTGCAGCTGGCAAAAACGGATCTGATCAAGACCTATCGTGGGGCGCTGCTGAGCTGGGGATGGGCGATCTTAAAACCGGCCATAACCATCGGGGTGTACTATTTCGCTTTTACGGTGGGCCTGCGCACCGGTAAACCCATAAAGGGATACCCATACTTTCTGTGGCTCATCTCGGGATTTATCCCCTGGTTTTATATCTCCGCCATGTATACGGGGGGCGCGTATTCTCTCCATAAATACGCGTTTTTGGTCAAAAAGATCAAGTTCCCTGTCTGCTGTGTGCCGATGATCGTGGCCTTGTCCAATATGATCGTGCATCTGGCGCTGACGTTGCTGATGATTATCATTTTCATCGCTATGGGCGCACCGATCACTATATACCTGGCGCAGCTGCCGTTTTACTGGCTGCTGATGCTGATGATGGGCGTGGCGTGGGGTCTGTTCTCCGGGCAGGTAACGGCGGTCAGTAAAGACTTCTATCAGCTTGTCCGCAGCTCATTCACGGCACTGATGTGGCTGTCCGGCATTTTCTATCAGATCTCCACGATCAAGGGCACCGCCCTGCGTTTTATTCTGCGGCTCAATCCCGTAACTTATCTCATCGACGGATTCAGATACTGCTTCATCGATCATATTTGGTTCTGGGAGGAACCACTGTCGCTGCTGCGGTTTATGCTGGTTTACCTGCTTTTCGTGTTTTTGGGCGTCAAGATCTACAGCCGCACGGAAAAAACCATCACGGATGTTTTGTAGAGGTACGATATGACTGAAGAACACGAAGTAGTAATACAGTTCCGAAACGTGACAAAGACCTTTGACCTGTTCAAAAATGACAAGCAGCGGCTGAAGTCTTTGCTGTTTCGCAATACGAATGCCAGGAAAAAAGTCGCTATCGATAACCTGTCCTTTGACATCCGCCAGGGAGAGGCCGTGGCGATCCTGGGCAAAAACGGCGCCGGAAAATCCACTATGCTGAAGATGATCTCCGGCGTGACATTCCCCACGGTGGGCTCGGTGCGCGTCACCGGCCGGGTCAGCGCCCTGCTGGAGGTTTCCGGTGGCTTCGATCCGGAGCTTTCCGGCCGGGAGAATATCTATTTCCGCGGCGAGCTGCTGGGCATCAGCCGGGATGAGCTGAAGGAGATGGAGCCGGATATTGTGGCTTTTTCAGAGCTGGGCAGCTATATCGATATGCCCATCCGCACCTATTCCAGCGGTATGAAATCCAAGCTGGGCTTCTCCATCAACGCCAATATCCGCCCGGACATCATCATCGTGGACGAGGCCCTCAGCGTGGGCGATAAGGATTTCCGTGCCAAGTGCCGCAGGCGGATCACAGAGATTCTGAACAGCGGTGTGACCTTCCTCTTTGTCACCCATTCCACGGCGGAGGCGAAGAACTTCTGCAAGCGGGGACTGGTGATCCGCGAGGGCAAGCTGGTCTTTGACGGAGATATTAAAGACGCGGCGGCGTTTTATGAAAAAATGCATGTGTAGAGGTTGAAAATGTCAACATTTATAAATGGCAGTAAGAAAAAGCGGTGCCGCGATGCCTATTCCCGCTCGGTATTCATTGATTTTGTGGAGCGGCACCAGCACTTGGCGGCGGTGAATTATCCGGATTCCTTTGAAACGGAGCTGGATATCGTCAATAACGTGACCTTTGCCAAGGGCCTGGCCCGCAGAAGGCTGATCCAGCGCAACGAGCTGGGCGGCTACAGCGCCACCAGAGAGGGCCGAAAGCAGATCGATCCGGAATATGTGGCCTTTTACCGGTTCTGCAGTCCCTATGTGGACGTATGCGACTTTGAGCAGGAGCGGGAGCAGCATCGGGAGGAGAGCTTCTGCGCGGCTATGTGGAGCGTCCTCCTGCGGGAGCTGCATCGGCGGATGCAGAAGGGCGATTTTCCCGCCGTCTGCAACCTGCACAGAGACATTGCCCGGCTGTATGAGCTGGAGCAGTGCAACGAGCAGGCGGCCTATCATTTTGTGGCGGCGCTGTATATTCACTACAGCGGCCTGCCGTATTATAAGGATCTGCTGCTCATGCTCCGGGGCGCCAAAAAAGAGAGCACGGTGCGGGATTCCTTCGGCGCCATTTATGCGCCGCCCATGATCGTGGATGGGCTCAAGCGCCATATGGACCGGATTACCCTGGACTTTGTGCGGGAGGTATTCCACCGCAACCCGCTGGTCATCAACCTGTGCAGTCCGGAGATGCTGTTTGAGCTGATCCAGGCGCTGTGCGGCGGGACCTATGACGACAAGGTTTGGCAGGGCAAGCTGCGGGCAGCCTTCGGCGCGCTGATGGAAAACGCGAAAAAGACCGGGGCGGCTGCCAAAGCTGTGCCCGGGCGGAGAAAAGAGCCGGACGGAGGAAAATCATGAAAGCGATCGTGGGCGTGATCCGCTGGCTCATCAGCGCCCTGTTTTCACTTCGGCGCAGGATGGGCGTAAGGCACAGAACCTGCTTTTTTAGCCGCCAGGCCAGCCGGCTCACGCCGGATTTTGCCCTGCTGCAGCAGCAGCTCCGCAAGACCGACCCTACCATGGAGATCGTGACTATCTGCTGCCGCTACCGGGGCCGGCAGGACGGCCCGCTGCGGTTTTTATGGCAGTGCGTGCGGAGCGTTTTCCTGGCCGCCTCGGCTCAGGTCTGCGTGCTGGACGGATACTGGCCCACCATCTGCCTGCTCCGGGATAAAAAGGACCTGCGGGTGATCCAGATCTGGCACTCCGTGGGAAAGATCAAAAAATCCGGGTACCAGACCCTGGATAAGCCCTCCGGGCGGTCCGGCGCCATGGCCCGGGCCCTGTGCATGCACCGGAACTATGATTTTATCATGGCCGGCGGCCCGGCGTGGAACCCGTTTTACTGTGCCGCTTTTGACGTGACGGAGGACAGGCTGCGCAACTGGGGGCTGCCGCGGCTGGACCATCTGGTTTCCGCAAAGGGCGAGGCCGCGCAGTGCCGAAGCAGATTCCCGGAGCTGGCCGGGCGCACGGTGGTTTTGTACGCGCCTACTTACCGTACATACCCCCTGGAGCTGCCGGATCCGGATTTTTCCTGCTTCCCCAAGGACCGGTACGCGGTGCTGTGCCGCTTCCATCCAAATCAGGCGCTGGCGGGCGGCAACCGGGACAGTGATTATCCCCAGGAGGATATATTTGACCTGCTGCAGATGTGCGATTATTTTATCACGGATTATTCCTCCCTGGCGCTGGAGGCGGCGGCCATGGACAAGCCCACGCTGTTCTACCTGCCGGACGATGACCGCTACCGCAGCGAAAACGGCGTGAACATAGACCTGTTTCAGGCCATGCCCCGCTGCACCTTTACCGAGCAGGAGGACCTGTTCCGCGTGATCGACAGCGGTGCATACCCCATGGAGGACCTGCAGGAATACAAGAGGTTGTACCTGCCCCAGGACCTGGGCCACGCCACCGAAAAGATAACGGAGCTCATTCTGCAGGATGACAGAGTGCAGAAGCAGGAGACCGCTATTCGCTGAAAAAGCGACGGATTTTCGTACTTATATATGGTAAACAAGCGGCCGTTCCCTCAATGGGGGAGCGGCCTCGTTTATATTTGACAGGGAAAAAGCACGGGTGAGGCTGTCGATAAAGTGGTACGATTTGCGATAACGGTAAGGAAGGGAGTGTGAGGGAAACCCAAGAAGGGCAACAGAGGAATTTCAATTAGGTATGCCATGCCG
>CAMBKF010000019.1 GCA_945868085.1 uncultured Oscillibacter sp. | reverse complement strand
ACGGCGACCTGACCTCTCGTGAGGCCGGCAGCGTGGGCGGCCAGATGGTCAAGAAGATGATCGAGTCCTACGAGAAGAACCTGTAACCTGATCTTCCCGTAAGAACGCATAAGAGCGCTTTGGAGTGCAAACTCCAAAGCGCTCTTTTCAGTATTCTTATTTCTTTTTTCGATGCATACCATGTTGGCCTTGCCGGTTTTTACGCGCTCCAGCATGACATGGAAGCCGGGCCGCTCAGAGCCGGTGCGCCAATCTGCTGCTCATTTTTATTATCCATATCCTACCGTCTCTTTCTATTCAGGCAATATCGCCTCCTTCCCAAAAGCACCCTTACATCGGTAAAACCTCCGGCCCTTGGTTTCCCGAAGGGTCGGAGGTTTTTTTATGTTTTTCAGCGGGCGTTTCCAGGCTCTTTATACAGAGAGCTTACGCCTCCCGTTCCTTGCGCTTGAGCACGAAGGCTGCAGCCAAAGCTGCGGTGGGCAGAGCGATGACCCACACCAGCACGCCGCTGTCGCCGGTGGCGGGCTTATCGGTGCCGGGCTCGGTCGGATCGGTCTTACCGGGATCATCAGGGTTATCCGGCGTAGGCTTGTCAGGATTATCCGGCGTAGGCTTATCGGGATTATCCGGATCCACAGGGGTGATGACTGCCTGGCAGACGTCACACTTGCCGTCATGGTCGGCATCCACATGGCCGGTGGCCGGGATGGCCCGGGTCTCCGTCTCGCCGCAGGCGCAGGAACGGGTCTCCACGCCGTCCGTAGTGCAGGTGGCGGGAGTGGTCACAGTCCAGGCGCCAAAGGCATGGGTGTGGCTGTCGGTCTGGATGGTCACATCGCTCATGTCATACAGAGCGGTCTGGCCGTTTACGAAGCGGTAGTAGGCCGCCAGGGCGTAGTAGCCCTGCTCGGTGGCCATGCCGTCCAGCTCGCCGTCCGCGATGTGCTTGAAGCCGCCGCCGGTGACATAGAAGCTGGTCAGAGCATCCAGAACGGTCACGCCGTTCTTCACAAAGCGGCTGTCGGTGGCGGGGTCAATGCCCAGAGCCGTCAGGGCCACGATGACCTGGGCGCAGGACTCGCTGTTCACGGTGCCCCAGCTGGCGAAGCCGCCGTCCGGGCGCTGCATGGCGGACAGGGCCTCCAGGGCCTTATCCACAGCGGCCTTGACCGTCTCATTGGTCTTGTAGTAGGGGGCCAGGGCCTGGATGGCCATGGCGGTCATGTCCGGGTCGGCGGTCTCGCCGGAGAGGGCCCAGCCGCCGTCGGTGAGCTGGGCGTCCAGGATCACCTGAATGAGCTTCTCCCGGGTCACATCGCCCATAGTGAGATAATTGTGGCTGTCCAGGGCGATGAGGGTCCAGATGGGCCCGTTGATGCCCTGCTTCTGCACGTAGGCCATGTTGTCCAGGCCCTTGAGCAGGTCATGGCCGCCCACATTGGTCACGTCTTTGCCGATGGCCGTCAGGGCCAGGATGATGCGGGCGTTGTCGGTGACCTTGGCCCGGTGCAGACGCTCGTTGGCGTCGGCCTTGGCCTTCACATACTCCACCACGGCGTCATAGTACCCGGCGGGTACGGTGCGGCCGGAGCGGGACAGGCCAATGGTCATCCACTCGCCGCCCACGGAGCCCACACCGGGCGTGCCCAGGCCGGAGATGTAGTCGCCGGTGGTCTCGTAGATCTCCTGCAGGCGCTTGCTCTGCTCGGCCAGCAGCCGGGCGTATTCCGCTTCAGCGGCAGTAAGCTTGCCATAGTTCTTGACCTCGGCCTGCTGGGCCTCCGTCAAGGCGTCATAGGCATTCCGGGCAGCGGCAATGGCGCTCTCGGATCCCAGGGTCACCTCACCGATGGCGTCGATGAGCTTCTCCACAGGCTTGGCGGGCTTCAGGACCGCCAGGCGAGCCTCGGCGGCGGTGAGCTTGTCATAGTTCCTGACCTCAGCCTGCTGAGCCTCCGTCAGAGCGTCATAGGCATTCCGGGCAGCATCGATGGCGCCCTCAGACTCCAGGGTCACCTCTCCGATGGCGTCGATCATATCGTCCACGGCCTTGGCAGCCTTCAGATCGGCCAGGCGAGCCTCGGCGGCGGTGAGCTTGTCATAGCTCTTGACCTCGGCCTGCTGAGCCTCCGTCAGTGCCTCATAGGCAGCCCGGGCGGCGTCGATGGCGCTCTCGGACTCCAGGGTCACCTCGCCGATGGCGTCGATCTGATCGTCCACGGCCTTGGCAGCCTTCAGATCCGCCAGGCGAACCTCGGCGGCGGTGAGCTTGTCATAGCTCTTGACCTCGGCCTGCTGGGCCTCCGTCAGTGCCTCATAGGCAGCCCGGGCAGCGGCGATGGCCTCCTCGGACTCCAGGGTCACCTCGCCAATGGCGTCGATCATATCGTCCACGGCCTTGGCAGCCTTCAGATCGGCCAGGCGAGCCTCGGCGGCGGTGAGCTTGTCATAGCTCTTGACCTCGGCCTGCTGAGCCTCCGTCAGTGCCTCATAGGCAGCCCGGGCGGCGTCGATGGCGCTCTCGGACTCCAGGGTCACCTCGCCGATGGCGTCGATCTTCTCTATAACGTCGTTTACATGCCAGCCCTCCAGCTTCAGGGACAGGGCGGGCAGCTGGGAAACTATAGCAGCAGCACTTGTGCCATACGGATTGTCGATACCGTCACCATAGGATAGGATGCGGTGAGTGGGGACTTTTGCAAAGCCGCCCACATTGATGGCGCCGGTCAGGTCGAAGCTCAGACCATCCCAATCCTCGGGGATGGTAATCTCAAGCTTCTGGCGGACAGGATTGCCGCTGAAGTCATACACACCACCCCAGCCGCCGGGATTGGACTTATAATATTTGCCGTCAGCACCCTTGTAGTACAGGGTGAAGTTAAAGTTATAGGCGCCGGAAATCTTCTCCTTGGGGCTAATGAGGCCATGGAACTGAACGGTCACCTTGTCCCCGGCCTTGAACTCGGTGCCTGCGGGGAGGACCTTGCCGTCGGCATCCAGGAAGTCATAGCTGACGCCCCGGGCGGTGACCACCTGGTAGGTCTTAACGCCGTCCTTCTCCACGCAGAGGATGTGCCGGCCGGTAGTGAGGCCGGTAACCGTCACGGTGCCGTCGGCGGCCACGGTAACGCCGTCAGCGGTGAAGCCGCTAAAGCTCATCTTGTCGGTGACGGTGGAGCGGGCCACGGTGACGGTGCAGCCTTCCTCGGGCTTAAAGCTGTAGGCTGCGCCGGCATCGCCCAGGTAGAACAGGATGTCGTGCTCGGCATCCAATGCCTTCTGTGCATCGCTGCTTATGGTGGCATCCATCCGGTCCATGGTCATGTTGGTGGCAATGGAGGAGCCATCCGCCCCCACGGACACCACGAACACGCCGGTGCACTCCGGCCAGATGGCGGAGAAGCCATGGTTTTCCTTGTTGCTGGTCTGGCCCTGCATATGGGTCATGGCGTCATAGGTCACCAGGACGATGGCCGTGCCGGCCTTATTGGCCTTCATATACGCCAGGGAGCTGTTGTTCTCGTCGGGGGTGATGGTCACCACATCGCTGGACTGACCGTTCAGGTCCACCACGGTGTAATGCACATCCGGCAGGGCGATCTGGGCATTCATGAAGCCTTCAATGGCCTGCCAGCAGCGGAACACGTCCAGCTCCCGGGTCTGCCCCTGCTCCAGGTTCAGATAGCCCTTCTCATTGATATTTAGGTATATATTACCCAGGTCATAAACATTCTTATTGAAGCGGTTCACCGTGTCCTTGGTGAAGGACTCGTCTCCGATGTGCAGGTCGTCCTTGGTCACATTGAAGGTAGCACCTGCCTTGTACTTGCCAAAGGTCCAGTAGGTCACGCCGTCCGGGTGCTGCACACGGAGGAAGTGGTTCTTGCTGGTCTCCGACAGGAGGAAGGTGACGGTCATGGTGTCGCCCTCGGTCTTGGTAGACAGAGGAGTGGCGAAGTCATAGACATAGTAGTTGCCGAACTCGCCCATGCTGACAGTGGACCCGGCGGGGGCGGTGACGGTGACGGGCACGGCCACGGGGATCTTGGCAGTGAGGTCCAGCGCACCTTTATCCGTCGTTTCGCTGCGGGATTTTTTGACGGTGATGGGATTATAGTCCGCCGCCTTATCCCCCACAGGAGTCAAGGTTGCTTTCAGCGTGTCGCCCTCAACAAAAATGCCGGAGGTGCGGGCGGTGCCCAAGTTAGTGGAGGTGCCTGGCTCGGCCTTGCGGTTCATGCCGTCGGCGCTGACCACCTGGTAGTCGATGGTGTAGTCGGTGTTCTCGATCCAGCCGTTGTTGGTGGCATAGATCGCATAGACCCGCTGGAAGGTGATGGCAGTGGTGTCCTCCGCCACGGTGACAACGATGCCGCCGTTATACTGGCCGGCTTCATTGTAGCCCTGAACCCAGTAGTTGCCGACAGGCAGCTTCACATCGGCATACTTCAGTTTGTAGCCATCGGCCACGGTGGACTTGCCGGCCAGCAGGTCCACGTCACCCTTGACGCCGCCGGCATAGCTATACAGCTTCAGGGATGCCAGCTGGGCGCTGTGCAGGCCCGTCAGGTCCACGGTGACCACGGGGATCTCCTTGACCTTGGCGGTGGGGTTGAGCAGGACGTAAACCTCCTCGTCCTCGTTGCTCACGGCGGTGAGATAGCCGGTGAAGCCATCGGCCACGGTGAAGGTGGCCTGGCCGTTTTCATCGGTAACAGCGCCTTCAATGGCGGTGACATTGCCGGTCTCGGGATCCATCCAGCCCAGCTTTGCCCCCTCCAGGGGCTTGGCCGCGGCCTTGAGGGAAGCGGGATCCTTATACAGGTAGCCGCTCATGGCATAGAAACCGGTAACGGTAGCGGTGACCGTCTGGCCCACATACATCTCGGCAGGAGCGTCCACCCAGGTGTAATAGTCGGAGTAATATGCGTCGTCGCTCATGATATAGAAGTCCACCACGTCGCCGCTGAGCAGAGCGGTCTGGGTGACCATGGTGCCGTTGTAGCCGCCATAGGAGGAGGGAGTACCGTCATTGGGATAGCCCTGGTTCACATAGAAGCCGCAGGCGTAGGTGGGAATGCCGAAGATCTTGGAGATCCAGCCGCTGCTGCCCACAGCCAGGTATTCCCCGACGGTGTCCTTGGTAAAGTCCTTGCCAAAGGCCAGCTCGTGGGCCTTGACCAGTGCGTCCAGAGCGGAAACGCCCTCCACCGCATCGGTAAAGCCGTATTTCTCGGCGTCAAGGGCAGTGACCTCCACCTCCTGGGGCGCGTGGAGATAGCCGCCCGCCATCTGGGAGCGGAGCGTCACCTTCACGGCGGCGGGAGCCGCCTGCTCCACAGTGATGGTATACTCCTCCGCCTTTTCGGGTTTGCCGTTCATGCTGGGCCAGGAGGGATCGCCGCACTTCACGGTGATGACGGTGCCGTCCGCCACGGGAATCTCCGCCGTGCGCTTATACTCCGTGCCGTCCACGCTGGTGCGGACCTGGAAGTTCTTGTTGCTGGCAGTGGGCGTCACCACCACGCTGCTGACATCGGCGGCCAGCTTCAGCGTGTAGCTGTGGGTGTCCTTATGGAAGGCGGGAGACAGCTCGCCGGCACTGAAGGTCAGGGCCTTGACGGTGGTGTCATTGTTGCCCCAGCTGCCGCCCAGGTCATTGCCGTAGGCGCAGCTGTACATGACGCGGATCTCGTCGCCGCTCTCCAGCTTGCCGTTCGCCACGGTAAAAGCGGCGAAGCCCTCGTTGGCAAACCAGTCGTTGAGGGTGCCCATCCAGCCGGATTGTGAGCCGCCGTCAAACTCACCCAGGCCATCGATCTCGCCGATGTAGCCGCTTTCAGCGCCGGTCACCTTGTGATTGCCGGCTTTCAGGGCCTCGGTGACACAGCTCATCATGGTAGAATCCTCGGTGAGCTTCACCCAGGTATCCACCAGCGTGCCGGTCCAGGCAGGAGCTTTACCATCCACAGGTTTTGTGAAGGTAGTGTTTTCCACGATGACACGGACCTGGCCCAGGTCATCGGGCGCTGCCAGCACGGAGGTGGGCACCAGGGACAGGGCCATCACCAATGCCAGCAGCAGGGATAAAATCTTTTTCTTCATCTCTTATTTCCTTTCTTTCGAATTTTATGCAAACGCCTCTATGGCGAATTTGCCGAGGAATCGGGGGCGGAGCGGCTTAAACTCCGGCCCCCTATGGAAAGATGCGGCTGCTGCGCCGCTTCGGCTTGGCAAAAAAAGCACCCGGCTGCCATAGGCAGCCGGGCGCAATAATCCCTATCATTTCTCGCGCTTCGACCCCGGGTATGGCAGTGGTCCGGGAGCAGCGCCCTGCGTATCTGACTTATCCGGTAAACCCGGCTTCACAGTGACCGTCTCGCGGGGCTTTTCACCCCATTCCGCTGCCGGATGACCCGGCACACGCTGTCCCGCTATTGAGTTGTCTTTACTTTAACACACCCCGCGGCAAAATACAAGCCCCTTTTTCGGCATTTTTTGCCGCGGCGCAGATTACTTCAGCCGCAGCGGCAGACCGCAGAAGATCCGGGTGACGGAGTCCGCCTGCCGGGCCAGGGCGCACACGGCCCGGCCCACTTCCTCCCGCCACAGGCGCTGGGTCTTATCCATAGGCACCACTCCGCAGGACACATCCGTGCAGAGCACCACCGCGTCCGGGCGCAGCCGGGGCAGCACAAAGGGCTCCCCGGCGGCCACGGCGGCATATACCGCCTGCTCTAAATAGCAGATGCAGCGGCGGGAGGTGTCAAAGCCCCCCTCATAGCAGGCCAGGTCCTCCTGCGTCAGATGAAAATGCTCCATAGCGTAGGCCAGCTTCCCCTGATAGGCCCCGCCGATGATGAGATCCATAGGCTTCCCTCCTTATAACAGCAGCAGCGCGGCGCTGCCGGCCAATTCGCCCAAAGTGATGGCGGCGCCGGAGATGTCCCCGCACATGCCGCCCAAATTCCGCCGCAGAGAAAAAACCGCGACGCCGGCCACAAGGGTGGCAGCCGCCGGGGCTAAAAAGCCCCATCCGGGAACCAGTGCACCCAGCCCTATGGATACCGCCGCCAAAATCCACGCGGCGGCCGCGCCGCCCCGACTCTGCCCCATGGCATGGTAGCCGCTGGTCTCCAAGGGTTTAAGGCTCAGCACCGCCCCGGCACTGACGCACCGGGCTCCGGCGCACACCAGGGGCAGGGCCCACAGCGTCTCCACCTCCGCCGGGCAGGACCACACGCTGTAGCCGGCCATGGCCAGCAGCACCAGGCAGATAACGGCAAAGGAACCCACATGGGAATCCTTGAGGATCTCCCGGCGGCGGGCCTGGTCCCGGCGGGAGAGCACCGCGTCACAGCAGTCCATGAACCCGTCCAGGTGGATAAACCCCGTAAGGCACCAGGGGGCCGCCGTCATGCACAGGGCAAAAACAGGCCCCGGAGCCGAAAGGCGCAGCAGCAAAAGGCCGATCCCCGCCCAGATAAGCCCCAAAACGCCCCCTAAAAAAGGCAGGCACAGGAGCATCCGCCGGTAGCAGCCGCTGTCCCAACGGCGGATGGGGTTGGGAATGGCACAAAACATCCCCCAACACATAGAAAAGCCGGTGAACCATTTTTTCATACAGGCAGTTCTCCTTTGTAAACGATGCGGCCCCCGAAGCTCACCTCTGCTACAGCGTCACACACGGCGGCCAGGCTCCGGTCGATATGGGCCAGGCCCCGGCGATACTGCTCCGTGAGGTCGCCGTAAATCATGGCGTCGGAATAGATATAGTCGCTGACGAACACCATGCTTTTCATTCGCCGGGCCAAGGCTTTCAGCTCCCGGGCCACCCGCTCCGGGGCGGTGAGATCTATCGAGCCGTCCGGGCGGAACATCTCATTGGAAAGCAGGGCGGTGACGCTATCCAGAAGATAGGTGCCCTCCACATCAGCATCCTGCAGTGCCGCCTCCAGCCCCAGGCCGCACTCAATGGTCTGAAAGCCCAGGCCCGAGCGGCTGGCCACATGGCGGGCAATGCGGCTGCGGTCCTCCTCATCGTGGGGGATCATGGTGGCCAGATAATACAGCTGCCCCGGCCGGCTCAAGTACACGGCGGTCTGCTCGGCCAGTGTGGATTTCCCGTTTTTACAGCCGCCGGAGAGAAACACGGTCATATCAGAAGCAATCCTTTCCCCGGATGTCATCCAGATAGCTGTCGTCGATGGCAGCGCCGGCAAAGGTGGCCATGCCCTCGGCGGCGGCGCAGGCCGCCTCCATCACCCGAAAGGCGATGGGGCAGCCGCTGCCCTCTCCCAGGCGCATGCCCAGGTGCAGCCACGGCTCCAGGCCCAACTCCTTTACAGCGGCGGCATAGCCCACCTCGTGGGAGGCGTGAGAGGCGAAGAAATAGTCCTCTGCCGCCGGGCACAGCCGCCCGGCGCACAGGGCCGCCACCACGGAGATAAACCCATCGATGACCACCGGCAGCCGCTGCCGGGCCGCCCCCAGGAACACGCCGCACATGGCGGCTATGTCCAATCCGCCCACCTTGCTCAAAACGTCCAGCACATCTTTTTTGTCCGGCCGGTGCAGGGCCAGGGCGTCGGTGATGACCTGCTTTTTTCGCAGGAAGCCTGCGTCGGTCATGCCGCCGCCACGGCCGGTAACAGCCTCCACCGGCAGGCCCGTCAGGGCTGCCAGTACCGCTGCGGAAGTGGTGGTGTTGCCGATGCCCATCTCCCCGGCGCCTAATATGGCCACGCCCTCATCCTTCGCCTGGCGGGCCAGCTCCATACCCGTCCAGACGGACCGGGCCGCCTCCTGCCGGGTCATAGCGGGCTCCCGCGCTAAATTGCGGGTACCGGGCAGGATCCTTCGGTTCAGGATAGCCGGGCAATCGTATTCATCGGCGATGCCCACATCCACCACCTGTATCTCATCTCCAAAGTGATGGGCCATAGCGCTCATGCCGGTGCAATAGTTTGTCATGTTCACCGCCTGGGCCGCCGTGACGCTCCGGGGCGTCACGGATACGCCCTCCTCCACCACGCCGTTATCCGCACAGAGGACGATAATGCGGCAGGGGCTATAGACCGGGTGCAGCTTCCCGCTGATGCCGCACAGGCGGATATAGATATTCTCCAGCGCCCCCAGGCTGCCCGGGGGCTTGGCCAGGGTGCCCTGGTATACCGCCGCCCGGGCCATGGCATCGGCATTGGCGGGCGTGATATGGGGCAGCTCCTTTAGGAGCCGTTCTTCGTAATTCATAGCGTTAAAAATCCTTTTTCCAGCAGCCAGCGGACGTTCTCCTCCGCCTGTAATGTCTCCAATGTATAGGTTAGGTGTTCTTCCCGGGCCAGTGCGTGCAGCACCTGCTCCACGGGGATGGTGCCCCGCTTCAGGGGGTCGTGAAGGTCCCCGCCGCCGGCATTGTTGTGCAGGTGCAGATGCCGCAGGTAGGGCCTGCACACCTCCACCCACTCCATGACCGGGGTGCGGGACAGCTCCGCATTGGCGTGGCCCACATCCAGGCACAGCCGCAGCCGGGGATCGTCCACCTGGCGGATGATGTCCACCGGAATCTGCGGCGACGGCTCCATGACGTTTTCCAGGCACAGGACCATGCCCTCCGGCACCTGCGGCAGAAACTCCCGCCAAAACTCCACGGATTTCTCCACGAACCACTCCGGATAGTATACCCACGGGATAAATCCCGTGTGAACCACCAGCAGCCGGCAACCCCAATCCTGGGCGGCGGCCAGGGCCTGGGCGTAGCGATGCCGGGCCAGGCTGACAGCCAGGGGGTCGATGGCGGCGGGACACAGCTCATTGAACGGCGCATGGAACACAAACCGTTTCGCCGCCTGCCGGTGGCACTGTGCAGCTGTCACCACCTCCGGAATGGGGGCATCCAGATTCGCGGCGGTGCAGTATTCGGCAATCTCCAGGCCCAGGCCGTACCGGGCGGCGATCTCATCGCACCCGGCGGAAACGGTAGAAATATAGAGCTGGCTGCAATCCATGGCGCTTCTCCTTTTTCTTTTATGCGGGAAAAGTATACCACGGCAGCCCGCCCTTGTAAAGCGCGCGGGAGCCGTTCATCCCCGTCTCAAGGGCACAAAAGTGCCTCCCGCTGCCGGGAGGCACTTCCTGAATTGTTTCTCCGCTGCGTCTTACGCCTCTGTCAGGCCGTTTTCCGCCATGACCTTTTGCAGGATCGCCTCCGGGTCATTGCCCTGGATGTCCAGCCCCTCCGCCAGGAGCAGCCGGGTAGCTGGGATGCCGAAATAGTCCTCTGCCAGCGCCTTCACATACCCATAGCCAAAGCGCCCGTCAAAGGGGCCGCCCGACGTTGTGACATAGATCAGCTCCTCCGCCCGGCACATGCCCTCCGGCCGGCCGTCGGCGCCATACCGCGTCACGATGCCTGTGGCGTAGATGTTCTCGATATAGATCTTCAGCTGGGCCGGGAAGGACAGATCCCAGTAGGGCGCCGCTATCACGATCCGGTCCGCCGCGGCGAACTGATGGGCATAGCGGAACATCTCGTCATCCAGCTCGCCCCGGGCCAGCAGCTCCTCCCGGTGGGGGAGCCGCTGGGGATCCATAGCCCGGATGGGCTCATCGTACAGCCGCAGCTCCTCATACGCCCCCAGCTTTTTCAGCAGTGCCCGGGCCAGGCGGTCCGTCCGGGAATTGGGTCTGGGGCAGCAGTTGATGTATAGGGTCATGGGGTATACCTCCTCAAAAAATTATCTGTTTACGCTTTTTCCATCTGCCGGGCAAAATCCGCCGCCCGCCCCTCGATACCCGGCAGGCGCAGGAGGCTCCCCCGCTCGTTGGCCGTTTCCAGCAGGCAGAAATGGGGCGGCAGGAAAAAGGACTTGTTCATATTCAGGGCCGAGATCAGCTGCCGGGCCAGCAGATCGCCCCCGGAGTAGCCGGAAACCACCAGGCCAAACAGCCTTTTGTCGTAAAACCGCTGCTGGCGGAACAGGGCCGTCAGCCGGTTCACGCAGGCGGTCAGATTGGCGGAAAGGGCGTCGTTATAGTTGGCGCAGAGCATCACCAGGGCATCGCACCGGCGCACGGCGGGATAGACCTCCTCCACCATGGGCCCGCTGCCATAAAAGCAGCTGCCCTGCTCGCCAAAATGCAGGCACGCGGTGTAGCTGCAGCCGTTGCAGTCGGGCACGGTGCCGTTGCGCAGGCCGATCTCCTCCACCGCCATCTCCGGCGGCAGGTTTCTGCGCACCAGCTCCCAGAAGGCCAGAGTGTTGGAGGTGCTGCGCTGGGAGGCATGCAGGGCCAGAATGCGGCGGATGGGCCCGGGCTTTTCCCAGGTCACAAGCCGCCCGATCAGCTCCGAGATCGCCGCCCGGAAAGCCGTTTCCTCGTCCACGCCGCCAATTTGCGCCTGGACGCGGAAATTGCGCAGCGAGCCGGTGGCCTCCACCAGCGGCCGGCCCAAAAAGGCGCAGCCCGCCTGATTGGCGGCAAACACCATGTCCCGGGCCACATCCTTGGTGTAAAACTCCCCCACGCCCGTGACCACTACCCCGGCCACGCAGCCGGCGAGCAAATCTGCATCCCGCCGCAGCCGGGAGAGCATGTGATAGTAGGCCTCGTTGCAGCCCCCCTCGTCCAGGGCCACGGCAAACAGGAGCCGCCGGCCCCGCAAGCCGTCCAGCTCCCTTTCCGGGTCAGCAAAGGTGCTGCCCGCCGGCAGCAGGGGCGTGAGCAGGTCCCGCAGCCCGGGGCTATAAGCATTTTTCGGCAAAAGAACGGTCAGCGGCATCTTTACCCCTTCTTTCATGGAGACTGTCGAAAAAACCTGTCATTGCGAAGCCAGTGTACACACGGTCGGAATGACAAAATGGATTTTTCGGCAGTTTGCAGTTTATTGAATGGCCCTCAGTTTTTCCTCTGTCTCTTTCAGGCGGTCAAGCAGCGTCTTCGGCAGGGGCAGGCGCTCAAACTCCACGCCCCCCGGCGTCATGCGGTTGCGTCCGCCCATGAACACGCCGCCTAAGTAGGCTGATGAGCAGTGCCACCGCCCCCGCAGGCACAGCAGCAAACTCAGCGCCCCCGATGACAGGGCCGGAGCCACAAATGGCTTGAAGCCCATTCGCCGCATCTCCAGGTTGGCGTGGGCGGCCAGATCCGTCAGCTCCCGGGAGAGGACATCGTCATAGTGCGCGATGGAGTTGGCAATGACCAGATCCTCCCCGTGGGGGCCGAAGCTGCGGCCGTCCGTGAGGAAATCCGCAAACCGTTGGTCCTTTTGGGCGTAGTAGGCCGCCCGGGCGTTCATCACCCCCAGTCCGAAGCCCTTGACCTGGTGGGGGAACAATCCCTCCCCGTCCAGAACGCCCACCTCGTTCCGGTTGCTCTCCAGCAGCACCGCCCGGCACAGGGGGTCCACCGGGTCGCTGACCACGCAGAACAGGCCCTTATACCGGGCCGCCCGGGCCTTTTTCGCGTACAGCGCCGCCAGCTCCCGGTTCAGCTCATACTGGGCCATGCGCACGTCTCCGTTTTTCACCGCCGTGTCCGGCACGAACCGGGACGCGCAGAACAGGAACACATCTCCATTGAACAGCTCCTCCGGCCCGATGACCTCCACCGGCGGCAGGGCGTCATATTCCCAGGGCAGGCCGATCTGATTCAGCTCAAATTCCCACCGCTGGGGCACGTTTTCCCGCAGGTCGCAGATGCCGATGGAGGAGATGACGTCCCCGCCCAGCAGCCGCAGCCCCTGGAGCAGCGTGCTGCCCACGTCCCCCAGGCCCAGGAGGTTCACCCGGACCTTTTCCTTCCGCGGCAGGGGCAAGAGCAGCTCCTGCCAGCGGGGGTGCAGCCGGTTCACGGCCCGCACCCGGCCCGCCCGAATGGCCCCCTCCAGCTCCGGCGGGATGGCCGGGCCCGGGGCGGAGGCGTCCAGGGTCTCCACGCTCTCTTTGTCCGTCAAGAGGGCCGCGTCCGTCACGGGAAAGGTCTCCCGGCCCGTGAGCATCTCCCGGGCAAAGAGGAAAATGACCTCTCCCTCCCCCGGCAGGGCGTCTATTCTTTCATAGGGCAGCGCGTCCCAGGCGCAGAGGGTGTGCCCCTCATAGCGATAGTAGTTCATACCTTCGTCTCCTTCGTCATAAAGCGCATCCGCTTCAGCAGTTCGATGTCGTCATCCAGGTAGGTGGAGGCCCCCCGGCTCAGATCATAGGTCATGCTGCTGCCCTTGTCGGGGCACAGGGGCAGGATCACCGCCTCACTCAGGCGGCTGAGCGTCAGGTTCCGGGCAAAGATCCGCCGGTACTCCGTCTCCAGGGCCAGCAGGATATTCCGTGCGTTTTCCAGGCAGCACAGGCTCAGGGCCCAGGCGGTCTCCGGATCCAGCGGCCCGAACTCCGGGGAGGCATAGGGCAGGATCCGGTTCACAGACGGCTGCAGGCCGCCCTCCATCCGCTCGCTGCGGCGGATGGTGTCCCCTCCGATGAAGGGGTACAGCGTGGACTCCACAAACCGCATCCGCAGGTTGGGCAGATAGTACACGCCCTCGGCGTCATAGCCCAGGCTCTCCATCAGGTCCCGGCCGGTGCCCGTGAGATAGCCCACCAGCACCTTTTTCACCTGGGTACCGGTCTTTCGCAGCAGCGGCGCCAGGCGGCGGATGCGCTTGCCGTCATGGAGCACATCGTCCACCAGGATGGCGGGCCGGTCAAAGGCCCGGATGGTGCGCACCTGGTCCTCCAGGGGCGAGTAATCCGGATACGCCTCAATGGAATAAGACGACAGGTCCGGTTCATACACCTTGTCCGTGCGCAGGGTCTTGGTGACGGTGTTGGGCACGATGACACCGCGCATGAGCTTGCCGTAGGGCACGCAGATGTCCGGCCCCAGCCGCCGGGGCTGCGTGGGCTCCTCGGGCACGCCGTTGCACTCGGTGATCCGCCGCAGCAGGCGGTGGTAGATCACTCCGGCGGACAGGCTCAGCACCAGTCCCCCCGGCTGGAGACGCGTCATGGTCTCCTGCAGCCGCCGGTGGGCCGCCGCCACGGCGGCCACCACCATGGGAGCCGTGGACAAGGGCGGCTTGATGGTGGTGCCCACGTTGTTGCTGAGGATAATGGGCTGGCGCATATCCACCGCCAGGGCGCTGCGGGAGCAGCTGCCCGGCACGGGCACAAAGCCCTGCAGCCGCAGCAGATCCCGCACCCAGGCGTCCGCAAAGCCCTCCAGGGGCGTGTAGATGGCATAGGTGTATTCCCGGCCCAGGGCCAGGGTCAGCACCTCCGTCAAAAGCAGCTGTCCCAGCTCATTCTGCTGGGCCGTCTGCGGTACGAACAGGCCGCTCACCAGCAGCGTCCGCCCGCCGGCGTTCTGCCGGACAAAGGCCGCCAGCTCCGCGCTCCCCAATCGGGAGAACAGATGCTGGGAATCCATGCAGCAGTAGCTGGCCGCCCCCAGCACCGTCCCGGTCTCCCCGTTGGTCAGCAGCAGCACGTCGTCGCCGCTCTGGCCCAGGGCCCGCAGCACCGTCTCTGCGGCGGAGGCAGGCAGGGCCCGGCGCAGCAGCGCGCTCAGGCGCTCCTCCTCCGGCCCGCAGGGAATAAATTCCAGGTCCTCCGTCCGCAGCACGGGCTTATCCAGGGGCTCCCGCAGGTACAGGCTGTGGCGGTAGATAAATTCCTGAGCCATGGGATCGATGAGGTGGGAGATGTCCCGGTTGGCGTCCACCGCCTCCCGGATGCGGGTGGAGCTGATCTCCTCCAGCTCCTCGGGCAGGGTCAGCTCCAGCACCTTGCCGCTGATGCAGCCGTAGTCCCCGGCCATGTCGGCACCGGCCCGGCGGAAGATCACATGGTTAAAGCTGTGGATGGAATCCGGTTCCGCGGGCTTGCGGTACGAGGAGGCGTGGGCCACCACATCGCTGCCCACCACAATGGACACCTCCCGCCCCGGGAACGCCCGGCGCAGGCGGCGCAGATTTTCGGGATTGGCGATATTCACCGGAAAATCCTCCGGGAATATGTGTACATAAAACTCGTCCGCCACGGACATGGCCGCGATCTCCCTCCGGACGCGGTAGGGCTGGGTGCGCTTGGACCAGGAAAATTCATCGATGGCCAGCAGCACCTCAAAGCCCTCGTCCCGGATGGCCCGGACGATGCCCTTGTGGGACAGGGTGAAGGGGTCGAAGGTGCCGGGGAAGAAGGCTATGGGCCGGGGCGGGGCAAAGGATACGCCCCCGCGCAGCAGCTCCTGCTCCACCAGGAGCCGGTAGAGCCGGCCCAGCATGGCGGCCCGGTAGTAAAAGTGCAGGCCGCTCTCGCTCTCCGCCTGGCACATGGCCAAAATGCGCCGGACCGTCAGCTGCAGGGCCCGGCATTTCTCCTCCCGGTCCAGCACCGGCGAGCCGAACACATGCCGTCCCAGCAGGTACATGGCCTCCTGCCGGGTGCCCATGTCGATGCCCGCCGTGCCCTTCATCAGCATGCCCAGCAGCCGCCGGGCCCGGCCGCGGCGGGTCTCCTCGTCCTCCGGGAAGCGTCCGCGATAGACGGTGTAGGTCTCCAATATCTCCGCGGCGGTGTCCAGGGCCGAGGCCACGATGTGCCCCTCCGAGGAGGAGAGGGAGGCGGCCAGCCCCGCCAAAAGCTCATCCAGCTGCTCCGGCGGCAGCCACAGGGCAAAACGCCCCAGATACTCCGGGATATACTTGGTGAATTCCTGCTGCCCCAGCTCCAGGCCCCGACACAGCTCCACAGCGATCTCATTGCGCTGATCCACGCTCAGCAGCGGCGCCAGCTCCAGCAGCGCGCCGCCGGCGCTGTGGCGCACGGTGACCCGGTCGCTGACCTTGATGAGGTTGGAAAAATGGGCGGCGATGTGCAGCACCTGGCCGCCGCCGGCCTTGGCATGCTCCGTCAGCAGGAGGATGTTCATCCGCCGGATGATCCACGGGGTGGCGGTTTTCAGGTTATCCAAAAAGATCTCCGAGATGGTCTCGTCCGGCAGGCGCACCGCCTCCCCCTCCAGCAGCCGGCTGCGCAGAAGGGTCAGCGAGGTGCTGTCGCCGCAGTGCATTTTCCGCAGCGCGTTCTGCAGCCGCGGCTCCCCGGGCATGGCCGCCAGCAGCGCCCGCAGCAGCAGCGCGGCGGAGGTGCGCACCGTCAGTTCCCGGGACCGGGCCGAAACCTCCGCGAAGCGCAGCAGCGTTTCCCGCTGCGCCGGGGTGCAGCGGTCCAGGGGCAGCGCCGCAAAGGTATCCAGCAGCCGGAAGGCTACATCCGGCTCCATCCGTCCGCCGCTGCGGCCATAGGCCAGCAGGCAGTCGAGAAAGCCCTCCTCCCGGCCCGGGCAGTGCTGCAGCAGGGAGTTTACCGCAAACTTCAGGGTATAGCCGATCCAGCTGCGGTACTGGGGCATCAGCTTGTGATCCGGGAAAATGATCTTCTCCAGATACAGCTTCCACTGGCCCAGGTCGGTGACATTCCCCAGGGGCTTGCTGTCCCGGGGTCGCTCCTTCACATAGCCCGCGTGGAAATCGGCGATGATGGCGCCCATCAGTGCCGCCGCCTGGCGGCGGATGTCACCCTCCCGGTGCATCAGTAGTTCATAGAGAAACGCCAGGGTCTCCATTTTCTGCGGCAGACGCAGATACAGGGAGTAGGATTCGATCACGCCCAGATAAGCCCGCAGCCGCCGCCAGTCCGTCTCCCCCCGGGCCTGCTCCAGCAGCTGGGCAAAGCTGCGCAGGCCTGTGAGCCGGTCCATCAGCCGGATGTTGTGCTCCACGCACACCAGGCGCAGCACATCCAGGGCCTCCTCGTCCGTCATCAGCGCCGCCGGCTTCTCTTTCCGGGGCGGCATATTCCGGCCCTGGAGGGTGGTGTCCACCCCCCGCTCGGTCAAAAAGCGCTCAAAATCCCGCAGCCGGGTGTAGACCCGGCGGTAGCGCTGCTTTTTCTGCTCATCCACTCCGTCCAGCTTGGACAAAATCACGTCAAAGGCCTCGGACAGGGTGGAAATGCAGGTGATCTCCTCCCCGTGAGGCCCCCAGGTCTGCTTCACCCGGAAATCCGCGTAGATCAGCAGCAGCGACTCCACGGACAGATAGTCCGGCTCCAGGTCCCACACGGAGTGGTTGGCGGCCACATGGCCGATGTCCGAGAGCTTGCGCCGCCGGAACCAGAGGTCCGTGTAGTAGTAGTGCAGGTACGGTACCCTCTCCCCCGGCCGGCAGCCGAATTTGCCGATGTCGTGCCCGGCGGCGCTGCCGGACACCAGGGCCAGGTCCACAGGGATCCCGGTCTCCCGCAGTTTCCGGCCCATAGTCACGGCGATGTGATGCACTCCCGCAATATGCTCCAGCGCCCGGAACGGCGTGACCTCCAGGCCCAGGCGCATCATTTCATACACATACTCCCGCTTCCACAGCCGCAGCATCTGCCCATAGCCCGCCGCGCAGGGGCTGCCCTCCAGCTCCTCCTCGCTTAAAAAGGCGAAATCCCACATGGGGTCAAAGGGCTGCAGCTCCCGCTCCGCGTCAAACAGCACCTGCAATACCGACAGCAGAAAGGCCGCCCCGGCCCCGCAGGTGAATTTCTTCCCCGGCTCCGGGAAAAGCTGCTGTCTGGCGTAGTCAAAGGCATAGGGCAGCCAGCCCTCCTGGGGCGCCTGGGGGCACAGCTGCTCCAGCTCCCCCCGGCACAGCTCCAGTGCCTGCGCGCACTGCACCCGTCCGCCATCCAGCAGCGGCGCAAAGCGCTGCATATAGTTCTCCCGCTCCAGCCCCTGCAAGAACTCCTTCCGCCGGGCGAAATAGTCCCCTGCGGGCCGCTTCTGCAGTCTGCGCAGCAAAAGCGTATTCATCTGCCGGATCCTCTTTTTGTTCATGGCGGCGCCCCCCTGTTTCGGTGGTTTTCTATCCTATTATGCTACCACAGCCGCCGCCCGATGTAAACAGCGCAGATGCCCGGTCTGCCCAAGTTTTTGGCCGCAAAAAGGCCCCCTGCGCAGTCGCGCAGAGGGTCTTTTTTCTTAGAAACCATTTACTTGTCAACCTTTATACATAGGATACCGCTCCGCCAGCTCCCTGACGGTGTCCAGGATGAACGCCCGGTCCGCCGGGTCATTGCGGCAGGCCAGATGGATGCACCGGGCGATGACCTCCATGTCGGCGGGGCCAAAGCCCCGGGTGGTGACGCAGGGGGTGCCTATGCGCACACCGCTGGTGACCATGGGCTTTTCCGGGTCGCCGGGGATGGCGTTTTTGTTCAGGGTGATGTGCAGCCCGTCCAGCCGCTCCTGCAGGTCCCGGCCGGTGATGCCGTGGCTGCGCAGGTCCACCAGCATCAGGTGGTTGTCCGTGCCGCCGGATACCAGGTCGAAGCCGTTTGCCAGCATGGCCTTGGCCAGGGCGGCGGCGTTTTCCACCGTCCGCCGGGCGTAGTCCCGGAACGCCGGCTCCATGGCCTCCCGGAAGCACACCGCCTTCCCCGCGATGACATGCAGCAGCGGCCCGCCCTGCATGCCGGGGAATACGGCGCTGTTTATTTTCTTGGCCCATTCCTCTTTAGCCAGGATCACCCCGCCCCGAGGCCCCCGGAGGGTCTTGTGGGTGGTGGTGGTCACCACGTCGGCATAGGGCACGGGGCTCTCATGCTGGCCGCCGGCCACCAGCCCCGCAATGTGGGCCATATCCACCATCAGCAGCGCCCCGTGGCGGTGAGCGATGTCCGCGAAGGCCTTAAAATCTAGCGCCCGGGGATAGGCGGACGCCCCGGCCACCAGCAGCTTGGGCCGGGCCTCTCTCACGATGTCCTCCACCCGGTCATAGTCGATGCGTCCGGTCTGTTGGTCCACCCCGTAGCTGACGGCCCGGTAGAGCTTCCCCGACTGGTTCACCGCCGCCCCGTGGGTCAGATGGCCGCCGCCGGAGAGATCCATTCCCACAAAGGTATCGCCCGGCTGCAAAAGGGCCGCGTAAGCCGCCAAATTGGCCTGTGCCCCGGAATGGGGCTGCACGTTGGCGTACTCCGCCCCGAACAGGGCCTTGGCCCGGTCAATGGCCAGCCGCTCGATCTCGTCCACATACTCGCACCCGCCGTAATACCGCCGCCCGGGGTATCCCTCGGCGTACTTGTTGGTCAGGCAGCTGCCCACAGCGGCCATCACCGCCGGAGAGGTGATGTTCTCCGAGGCGATGAGCTCGATGTTTTCCTGCTGCCGCTGATACTCCCGCCGCAGCCACGCGCCCACCTCCCCGTCCTCCTGGGCCAGATAGTCCATGCCTTCCTTCAAAAAATTCTCCAAACTGTTGTCTCTCCTATAGCGTCTTTCCCATTCAATATTTTGCTGCAAACCCCTTGCCGGAAAAACCAAAGGTTTTTCCGGCAATGCTTTTTATTCCATATGCGGCCGCTCGTCGCCCATGAAGAACACCGCCACGGTGCCCTTGCCCGCGTGGGAGCCGATGATGGTGCCGATGTCGCACTGGACGATCTTGCCTTTCAGTTTCGGGAACTTCTCCTCGATGGCGTCCGTCAGAAGCTTCGCGTCCTCCGGGCAGGCGGAGTTGCAGATATAACACCGCCCGGCGTAGTCCGCACCGCCCTGTGCGTGCTGCAGCATGTTCTCCACCGTCACGGCCACGGCCTTTTTCTTGCCCCGGACCTTGTCGTAGGCGATGATGCGCCCCTCGTCGTTCAGGCGCATGATGGGGCAGATGTTCAGCACCGTGGCCACCATGGCCGCCGCGCCGGACACCCGGCCCGTCCGCCGGAACTGGGTCATGTCAGAGGAGAAGAACTGATGGTGTACCTTGTTGCGGTTCGCCAGCACCCACTGGGCGGTCTCCTCCAGGGACTTCCCCGCATCCCGCAGGTCGGCGGCCTCGTCCACCAGCAGGCCGTAGCCCGAGGAGGAGCACAGGGAGTCGATGACCTGGATCTTCCGCTCCGGATACTTCTCCCGCAGCGTCTCGGCGGCGATATAGGCATTGTTCACCGAGCCGGACTGGCCGGAGGTGAAGGCAATGTGCAGCAGATCGCCCTTCTGCAGCTGCTGCTCGAAAAACTCCATATAGGTGGCCACATTGATCTGGGAGGTCTGGGGGAGCTTCCCCTCCTGCAAAAAGCGGTAAAACCGGGGCAGGGCCTCCGGATCCCGACCCATGTCGTCCACATACTCCTGCCCGTCCACCACATAGGTGTAAAACAGGACGGGGATCTGCCGCTGCACCAGGTGCGCATAGGGGAGGTCAACCGTGGAGCAGCAAGAAAGGGTAAACTGGCTGTTCATTTCCTTCTATCTCCTTTTTCGTTAATGATATGCTATATTATGTAAACACATCCATTATACCAAAATCTGCCGCATTGTCAATAAAAACCGCCGCCCCTGCG
The DNA here is from genome assembly GCA_945868085.1 of uncultured Oscillibacter sp. Taxonomy (GTDB): domain Bacteria; phylum Bacillota; class Clostridia; order Oscillospirales; family Oscillospiraceae; genus Vescimonas. The sequence continues at coordinate 16,801 of CAMBKF010000019.1, read as the reverse complement.
GGCGGCGGCTTTTCAGCGTATCAAAAAACTCGCAGGAATTTTCGACACGCTCAAATTTACTCCGCTTCGTAAATCGCCTTGCAGCCCTTGTAGGTCATATAGCAGTCCAGCTTGGACACCGTCTCGAAGGGGGCGTGCATGCTCAGCACCGGGACGCCCGCGTCCAGAGTTGCGATGTTGCGGTTGGCCATATACATGGCCACGGTGCCGCCGCCGCCGGCGTCCACCTTGCCCAGCTCCGAGATGTGCCACAGCACGTCCGCCTCGTCCAGCACCCGGCGCACATAGGCCACCGTCTCCGCCGAGGCGTCCGACGCGCCGGACTTGCCCCGGGCGCCGGTATATTTGCACAGGCCGATGCCGTAGTTGACAAAGGCGGCGTTGCGCTTTTCAAACACCTCCGGGAAGTTGGGGTCATAGGCAGCCGTTACGTCGCAGGAGAGGCAGAAGGAGTTTTCATAGCACGCCCGCAGAGGCACACCCTGCCCGTCGCACAGGTCGTGCATAAAGGTATCGAAGGCGGCGGACTGCATGCCCGTGACACCCATGGAGCCGATCTCCTCCTTGTCTGCCAGCATGCACACAGCGGTCTTGGCGGGATCGGAGAGCTCCAGCATGGCCTGCAGGCCGGCGTAGCCGCACACCCGGTCATCGTGGCCGTAGGCGCCGATGAGGCTGGCGTCCAGGCCGATGTCCGTGGGCTGGGCCGCAGGCACGGCCTCCAGCTCGGCGGAGGTGAAGTCGTCCTCGGTGATGCCGTACTTTTCGTGCAGCTTCTCCAAAATATGCATCTTCACCCGGTCCTTTTCGTCCTCCTCCCCGGTGGGGCAGCTGCCCAGCAGGATGTTCAGGCTCTCGCCGGGCACGGCCTCGTTCAGGGGCTTTTTCCCCTGCTCGCCGCCCAGATGGGGCAGCAGGTCCGTGATGACGAACTTGGCCTCGTCCCCCTCGCCCAGCTTCACGGGCACCACGGTGCCGTCCTTCTTGGCCACCACGCCGTGGAGCTCCAGGGGGATGGTCACCCACTGATACTTGCGGATGCCGCCGTAGTAGTGGGTCTTGAAAAAGGCCATCTCGCTGTCCTCGTACAGGGGATTGGGCTTCAGATCCAGCCGGGGGGAGTCGATATGGGCGGCCACGATGTGCGCGCCCTGCGCCAGGCTCTCCCGGCCCATCACCGCCAGCATGACGCTCTTGTCCCGGTTCACCCGGTAGACCTTGTCCCCGGCGGCCAGGGCCATGCCCCGCTCATAGGGCTTAAAGCCCGCCTGCCGGGCCAGCTCTACGGTTTTCTGTGCACACTCCCGCTCGGTCTTGCCCTGCTGCAGGAAGGTCTTATACAGGCCGCAGTAGCGCTCCATGGCCTGCAGCTCCTCCGCCTTGATGCGGTCATAGCCGTTCTTCCGCTGGCTCAGCAGCTTTTCCCGCATGGCCTTTCTTTCCTCACTCATGGTCAAATACCTCCCAAATCAGATTTCTGAAAAATGCCCGGGCCTGGGCCTCAAATTCTCCGGCGCTTTCCGCCTGGTTATACAGCAGCCGCCCGCAGCGGCTCTCATAGTATTCCTCCGGCTGCTGGGCGCCGATGCGCAGCCGGGCATAGTCCTCGGATATGCCGTCCCGGAGCATGATGCGCCGCACCCGCTGCTCTCTGGGCGCCAGCACCGCCACCGTCTCCCGGCAGTGGGCCGCCAGCCCGCTCTCAAAGAGGTTGATGGCGTCCAGCCCCACGATCAGCTGCCCCGCCGCCTCCCGGCGGATCACCGGCAGCAGGTGGAAATTCACGATGTCGTTGAGCTTCTGCAGGGCGTCCGGGTCGGAAAAGACGATGCCCCCCAGCTTCTGCCGATCCAGCTTCTCCCCGTCGAACACCTCGCCGAAGGCCCGGGTAATATCCCGGCGCATGTCGAAATTTGCGGCCAGCTCCCGGTGGTACACGGCGTCGCAGTCGATGATCTTTCCCCCCAGGGTCTCCAGGGCCCGCAGGGCGCTGGTCTTGCCGCTGCCGGTGCCTCCGGTAATGCCGATGACAAGGTCCGGCAGGCGGTCGGCGTCCACAATGTGAAAGCCCGCCGCCTTCTTCAGTCGGTTGCCCACCGCCAGCCCCAGGCCGGTGTCGTCGGGGCACTGGGCATAGATATGCGTAACGTCCGTGCTGTCGAACCGGCGCAGGGCGTCAAAGACCCGGTGGGCCTGCTGGGCGGTGTCCTCCGCCGCCCCCAGGGACTGCAGTGCCCGGCCCGCAAACCGCTGCCGGAACTCCTCAAAGCAGATGACCCCCTCCCCCTCCTGCAGCGCAGCCTGTATAAACGCGGCGCTGCGTTGGGGCCGGCCGGTGACCACCGTCACCGGGGCGTGGGGGGCATAGTGGCGGTATTTCATGCCCGGGGCCCGGGGCGGCTCCCGGCCCGTGACCTTCTGTGTCACGGCCTTGTCCACGGCCACCTCCCCCAGAACGCGCCGCAGCTCCTCCAGGGGCAGGCCGCCGGGGCGCAGCAGCTGCGGGGGCGTCACCGTCAGGTCGATGATGGTGGATTCCACCCCCACCCGGCAGGGTCCGCCGTCCACAATGCCGTCTATCTTGCCGTCCATATCCTCCAGCATGTCGGCAGCGCTGGTGGGGCTGGGCCGACCGGAGGTGTTGCCGCTGGGGGCGGCCACAGGCACCCCCGCCTCCCGGATGATCTCCCGGGTAACGGCGTGGTCCGGGCAGCGGACGCCCACGGTCTCCAGCCCTCCGGTAGTGCGCAGGGGCACGATGGCCTTCCGGGGCAGGATCATAGTCAGCGGCCCCGGCCAGAACTCCCGGGCCAGGCGGTAGGCCGTCTCCGGCACAGCCGCGCAGTACCGCTCCAGCCAGCCGGCCTCCGGCACATGGAGGATCAGCGGGTTATCCTGGGGGCGGCCCTTGGCCTGGAAGATGTGCAGCACTGCGTCCTCGTTGAGTGCGTTGGCCCCCAGGCCGTAGACCGTTTCCGTGGGGATGCCCAGCAGGCCTCCCTCCCGGAGGATCCGCGCCGCTTCCTTGATTTCATTTTCCCCGTTTTCGGGGTGAAATACCCTTGTTTTCAAATTGATTTCCTCTTTTTTAAAAAGGTTTTTCGCCAGTTCTCAGAACCCCAGATCTTCTCCCACCAGGATGACTTTGATCCGCCCCGCGGGCTTGCACATACGGGTGGTGACGATCTGGGCGCAGATGCTGTCGGGGCCCTTGCAGTCGGCGCACAGGCCGTTTACGGAGCAGGGGGTCTTCAGCTGGAATCGCTGGGCGTTGATGGGCGCGGCCACTTCCCGGGCCCGGCGCATGGCGGCGTCCAGGTCCCCGGCCACCTTATTCATGCCGGCCACCACGATCACCTGGGAGGGGCCGAAGCACAGAGCCGCCACCCGGTTGCCGATGCCGTCGATGTTCACCAGCTGGCCGTCGGCGGAGACAGCGTTGCTGCCCATGAGGAAGGTATCGCAGGTAAGGGCCTTTTTCAGCATCTCCTGGCGCTCCTGGGCGTCCTTGGCGGTGTCCCGGTCGATAACGGCCTGGCCCCGCTGGCGCAGGGCATCCTTCACGCCCAGCTCATCCACAGTGGTAGCGCCGCCCCAGGAAACGACATGCCCCTGGGGGATCAGCTCCAGGATCTTTTCCAGGGCCTCGTCGCGGCCCGAGCAATAGTAGGCTTCAAAATAGCGCTTGTTCAGGGCCTCGGCCACCTTGGGGCCGGCCTTATCATACTGCATTTTTCTCTGTTTCAACATCATCGTTTCCTCCTTATCTGATTAGTTGTTGGCTTGCTGTAATAATTTCTCAGCCTGCTGCTGGGCGGTGAGGGCGTCAATGATCCCGTCCAGATTCCCGTCCAGCACCGGGCCAAGGGGAAAACTCTTGCTGTCGCCGGACAGGCGGTGGTCCACCACGATCTTCTCGTGGAACCGGTAGGTGCGGATCCGCTCGGCCCGCTCGGCGCCGCCGATCTGGCTCCTGCGCTGGGCCGCCTGGGCGGCGTCCGCCTCCGCCCGCTGCCGGGCGTAGAGCCGGGAGCGCAGGATCTTCATGGCTCTGTCCTTGTTTTTATATTGGCTGCGCTCATCCTGGCACTCCGCCACCAGGCCCGTGGGCAGGTGGGTGATGCGGATGGCGCTCTCGGTCTTGTTCACATGCTGGCCCCCGGCGCCGCCGGAGCGGTAGGTGTCAATGCGCAGGTCCTCCGGAGAGATGAAAACCTCCGTCTCCTCCGCCTCGGGCAGCACGGCCACGGTGGCGGTGGAGGTGTGGATGCGCCCGGCGCTCTCCGTTTCCGGCACACGCTTGACGCAGTGAGTGCCGCCCTCGAACTTCAGCCGGGCATAGACCCCGGCCCCCTCCACGGTGACCGACGCTTCTTTCACGCCCCCCAGCTCCGTGTCGCTGCGGGAGACCACATCCGCCTGCCAGCCGCATTTATCCGCGTAGAGCAGGTACATGCGCAGCAGGTCGGCGGCAAACAGGGCGCCCTCCTCGCCGCCGACTCCGGCCCGCAGCTCCAGAACCACGCTGCGTCCGTCATCCGGATCCCTGGGCAAAAGCAGCAGCTTCAGCTCCTGTGTGAGCCGCTCCTGCCGCTCCCGGGCCTCCAGCAGCTCCTCCCGGGCCAGGTCCCGCAGCTCCGGGTCGGAGAGCATCCTCTCCGCCTCCCGCTGCATGTCCCGGGCTGCTTCCAGCTCCCGGAAGGCTGTCACCACCGGCGCAAGCTCCTTCTGCTCCCGATTCAGGTCCCGCAGACGGGCAGGGTCGGCGTACACCTCCGGCTGGGACAGGAGCATTTCCACCTCCTGCAGCCGCAGGGCCGCCCGCTTCAGCTTCTCCTCCATGCTCACAGCCCCAGGGCGTTTTTGGTGTCCTGGATGAACTTATCCCGCCAGAACTCGTACCCAGCGTCGTCCGGCCGCAGGGACGCATCCGTCAGGCGCATACGCTTTAAGAAGGTGGCCATGTGGGCCAGCACATCGTCGCAGCGATCCGCGCCGCTGCGGGTGACCACGCAGGAGACCTGGGGCAGCTTCCCGGCGTTCTGAGCCAAAAAGCTCTTGACGGGGCTGGCGCACCGGCCCGCCCAGGCGGGTGTGCCGATGATGACCAGACGATATTCGTTCAAGGGCCGCTCCGTCTGCACGGGCTCAATGGGGCAGAGCTTTTTGCTCATAGCCTCCATACCCGAGCGCAGATAGCCCCGGAGCTTGCTGCGGTCCTGGCCGTCCTCGATCTTCACCAGCTCCGCGTTCAGTGCCTGGGCGATCTCGCCCATGGCCTTTTCCGTTCTCCCGGTGCGGGAGTAATATACGCATAAAATGTCGCTCATTGCTGTGCGCTCCTTTCTCATTCCTCCAGCTGCAGGCTCAGTTCCTCCCAGCGGGTCATCTGCTCCTGCAGCTGGCGCTCGGTCTCCTGCTTTTTGGCGTAGACCTCCGCCAGCTTGCCTGCGTCGCAGCCCACCCGCTGCATCTCCTCGTCCAGAGCGGCTATCTCCCCCTCCAGCCTGGCGATGGTGCTCTCGCAGATGGTCAGCTGCCGCCGGGCCGCCTGCTGGGATCGGTTTCCCTTGGCGGGGCGGGTATCGCCCTTCTTCTCCCGGACAGTGGCCGGGGCGCTGTCCTGCTTTTCCCTGGCCTTCACGGCCTGGTACTGGGCAAAGCCCATGGGATAGTCCGTAATGGTGCCACCGGCCAGCTCCCAGATGCGGGTGGCAAAGCGGTTGATAAAGTACCGGTCGTGGCTGACGAACAGCAGCGTGCCGTCAAAGGCCTCCACCGCCTCCTCGATCCACTCCCGGGCGGCGATGTCCAGGTGATTGGTAGGCTCGTCCAGGATGAGAAAGCTGGTCTGCTCGTCCATGAGCATGCACAGCCGCAGGCGGCTCAGCTCCCCACCGGACAGGGCAGAAACGCTCTTGAACACGTCCTCCCCCTGAAACTGGTACTGGGCCAGGCGGTTCCGGGCGCTCTGGGCGGTCATCCCCTTCTTTTCATAGAGCATGGTGTCCAGGAGGCTCCGCTCCGGGTGGTCAAAGCGGATGATCTGCGGCAGGTACGCCGTGACCACCGCCGGCCCCTGGCGGATGGAGCCGCTGTCCGGCCGCTCCTGGCCCACGATCATATTGAGCAGCGTGGTCTTCCCGGTGCCGTTTTCACCCAGGAGCGCGATGCGTTCCCCGGGCTCCACCCGGAGATAGATGTCAGAAAACAGCGTCCTGTCCCCAAAGGATTTTGTAAGGCCCCGGAGCTGCAATACCTCGTCGCCCCGGAACTCCCGGCTGGCAAACTGGGCATTCATCTTCCTGGCCTTGGTGGGCTTTTCCGTGGTGCGCATACGCTCAATGCGCTTTTCCATGGAAAAAGCCCGCTTGTGCAGGGCGTCGTTGCCCATAAAGGCCCACAGGTGCATCTGCTCGGCAGCCTTTTCCAACTGCTGGATCTTGGCCTGCTCCTTGAGATACTGCTTCATGCGCTCCTGATAGCGCCGCTCCTTTTCCACAGCGTAGAAGCTGTAATTTCCGCTGTAAAACTCCGCCTTGCCGTCGGCAATTTCGATAATGCGTGTGACGGTGCGGTCCAGGAAATACCGGTCGTGGGAGATGGTCAGCACCGTGCCCCGGAAGGCCCGAATATACTCCTCCAGCCACATGGTGGCCTGCAGGTCCAGGTGGTTGGTGGGCTCGTCCAGCAGCAGGATGTCCGTATCCTCCAGGATCAGCCGCCCCAGATTCACCCGGGTCTTTTCCCCGCCGGAAAGCTCGGAAAACAGCCTCTCCCGCATAGCGTCGTCAATGGTCAGGCCGTTTGCCACCTTGTTCACCGCCGTGTCCGTGTCCCAGCCGCCCAGGCCCTCAAAGCGGGCGTTTATCTCGCCGTAGCGCTTTAAGGTGGCGGCGCTGCTGTCCCCGGCGGCCATTTTTTCGGCCAGGGCGTCCATCTCCGCCTTCAGCTCCTGCATCCGGGAAAAGGCGGTGCGCAGCACATCCTCCACGGTGTATTCCGCCGGGTAGACGGGGATCTGGGAGATGAGCCCCAGGCGCTTGCCGGGGGCGATGAACACCTGCCCCCCGTCATAGTCCAGCTCCCCGGTGAGGATCTTGAACAGCGTGGTCTTTCCCGCGCCGTTGCGGCCCAGGATGCCCACCCGTTCGCCGGTGTCTATCTGAAAGGTCAGCCCATCCAGTATTTTCTTTTCCAGGTCGAAGGACTTCACAAGTCCCGAGACGCCAATGTCGATCATGCTTTTTCCAGTTCCTCAACGATTTTTTCAAAATGCATGGCGTGGGAGGCCTTCACCAGCGCCACGGTGCCGGGGGTAAACTCCCGGTGCAGGGTCTCATAGGCCTGCTCCAGGGTGTCAAAGTGGTAGACATTGCCCCCTGCGGCATCGGCCAGATAGGCCATCCACCGGCCGATGGCCACCACGCAGTCCAGCTTCAGTTCATTCAGCAGCCGCCCGATGTCTCCGTGAGCCTTGGGCGAGAGTTCGCCCAGATCGCCCATGTCCCCCAGCACGGCCATGCGGCGGGGGCGGTCAGTGGCGGCCAGCAGGCGCAGAGCCGCGGCCATGGCCTGGGGGTTGGCGTTGTAGCAGTCGTCGATGATGAGCCGATTCTCGGGCCGGTGGATCAGGTGCATCCGGGAGCCCGTAGGGGTGTAGGCCGCCACGCCCCGGATGATCTCGTCCTTAGTAAGGCCCAGGTATTCCCCGATGGCCACACCCATGGCCGCCGAATAGATCATAAACCGTCCCGGGGACGGGATATTCAGCGGATAGCTGTCCTTTTCCGTGGTCACGGTGCAGCTAAGCCCCTCGATGCCATGCTCACAGATGTCCGTCACCCGGACATTGCAGTTTTCGCTCTCGCCGCAGCGGAGGGTCTGAAAGGGCAGATCCAGGGTGTTCAGCAGCGGGTCGTCCCCGTTGAGCACGGCGAGACCGCCCGCCTGCAGGTTCTCGAAGATCTCGCTCTTGGCCCGGAGGACACCCTCCCGGGTCCCGTCCAGGTTCCCGATGTGGGCGTCGCCGATGTTGGTGATAACGGCGATGGTGGGCCGCACCATGACGCCCATGCGGCGAATTTCGCCGAAGTGGTCCATGCCCGTCTCAATGACCGCCGCCTGATGCTCTTTCTCCAGCCGCAGGAGGGTCTGGGGCGTGCCCACGAAGTTGTTGAAGTTTGCCAGGGTCTTGAGGGTGTGAAAGTGCTGGCTCAGCACCGCCGCCAGCATCTCCTTGGTGGTGGTTTTGCCCGCAGAGCCTGTGACCTGCACCATGGGGATGTCAAACTTGCCCCGGTACCAACCCGCCAGCTTTCCCAGCGCCGCCTCGGTGTCGTCTACGGCGATATAGAATTTCTCGGGCAGCAGTGTCCCGGGCGTTTGGGCGCACAGGCAGCCCGCCGCGCCTTTCTGCAGGGCCATGTCTATGTAGGCGTGGCCGTCGAACCGCTCGCCCACCAGTGGCACGAACAGGTCCCCGGCCAGGATGTCCCGGCTGTCGGTGCTGACGCGCCGGGCGGCATCGCCGTCCTGCAGGAGCCTGCCGCCAACGGCGGCAGCGATCTCCCGGGCCGTACAGGGGATCCTCATAGCCGTTCCGCCTTTCTCACCCGCAGAGATTCCTCTGCGATCTTTTCACACAGGGTGTCGTAGTCCATGCCGGCCGCCGCCGCCTCCTGGGGCACCAGGCTGGTGGGGGTCATGCCCGGCAGGGTGTTCACCTCCAGGCACCAGGCCCGGCCCTCCTCATCCAGGATAAAGTCCGTCCGGGAGTAGACGGAAAGGCCCAGGGCCCTGTGCAGCTTCAGGGCCGCCTGGCCCACCTGCTTCCACTCGTCGTCCGTAATGGGCGCAGGACAGATCTCCTCTGCGCCGCCCTTCTGATACTTGGATTCATAGTCGAAATACGCATTCTTGGGGATGATCTCCACGGCGGGGAGATAGGTGTCGCCCAGAACGGCCACCTGAATTTCCCTGCCCTTGATCTTCTTCTCCACCACCACGTGGTCGCCGTACTTAAGCATCCGGTGCAGGGTGTCCGCCAGTTCTTCCTTGGTGTCCGGCAGCTCCACGCCGATGGAGCTGCCGCCGTTGACGATCTTCACCGCGCAAGGCGTCTCCAGCTTCTCCACCAGAGCGGGGATGTCCGCCTCGGTGTAGCGCACGTCGTGCCACGGGGCGGTGCGGATGCCCTCGGCGTCCATAAAGCGCTTGGTGATGGCCTTGTCCATGGCCATGCCGCTGGAGACATAGTTGCTGCCTGTGTAGGGCACGCCCAGCAGATCCAGTGTGGCCTGGATGCGCCCATCCTCGCCGCAGGAGCCGTGGAGGGCCAGGAACACCAGGTCCGCCATAGCGCACACCTGCAGAACGCCCTGGCCCAGCATGGAGGGGCTCTGGTCCTTCCGGGAGCGGCGCACCGCCTCTAGGTCCGGTGCATCGGAGGACACCGTATGGTCGGCGCACAGGCCGTCCGGCGCATCAAAGATATCCTCTATGTCCCCGGTGTAGTTCTCCAGGCCCAGGAACATATCCACCAGCACCGCCTTGTGTCCCAGGCGGCGCAGGGCGCGGCAGATGCCGGTGCCGCTGGTGAGCGCCACGTTGCGCTCGGTGCTGAGACCTCCTGCCAAAACAACGATTTTCATAAAGCAAACCTCGATTCTGCCAACCGGCGAGATGATATACCAATAGATAGTATAGTATAGCATACCACGCAGCGGATTACAACGGATACGCGGGAAGATTTTGGGATGGAAAATAAAAACCGGGCGCGGCCTGACGCCGCGCCCGGTGGGATCTGATCTCTGAATTTTGTCACCGCAGCCACTCGGGCCGGGCGCGTTTCTGTATGCCGGAGGCCATCCCCATGGCGGCAAACAGGGTCACGATGGAGGTGCCGCCGTAGCTGACAAACGGCAGCGTCAGGCCGATGACGGGCATCACAAACAGGCACATGCCGATGTTGCACACCACCTGAAAGATCAGCATGGCCGCCACACCCACACAGATATACATGTCCATTCTCTGCTGGGCATGCCGCGCGATGAGCACACAGCGGAAGATGATAGCCGCCAAAAGGGCGATGGTAAACAGGCAGCCCAGCATGCCCAGCTCCTCGCCGATAACGGAGAAGATAAAATCCGTGTGCCGGGCCGGCAGGCTCCAGGTATCCTTGGCCTGGGTCTGGGTGCCATGGAACAGGCCCTGACCCGTGAGCTTGCCGCCGCCCAGGGCCAGGAGGCTGCGGGTCTGCTGCCAGCCCACGCCCATGCTGTCCAGGTCGTGGTCAAAGAGGGTCATGAACCGCTCCTTCATATAGGGGTCGATCTTATCCGTCTCCCACAGGACATAAAAGGCGAAGCTGCCGCCCAGAATACCGATGACGAACCACCGCTTGGCCACCCCCGCCACAAAGCACATGCAGGCGAAGATGAAAATAAACACCAGGGCGCTGCCCATGTCGCCGGACACCACGGCGTAGGTCCCCACAATAAGGATCAGGTGTCCGCCCAGCATGGCGATGGATGGGATGGACTTAAGGTCGCGGTTTTCCTGCAGATATACCAGCTGCCGGGCCAGCACAAGGATGAAGGTGATCTTCACGATCTCCGCCGGCTGCAGGCTCACGGGGATGCCCTCCACACCCAGCCAGGCGCGGTTGCCGCCGGACTCCATGCCCAGGGGCGTTTTCAGCAGCAGGATCAGCACCAGGCTGCCGCCCAGGAGCCACTTCCAGTACTTGCTGATCTCCGCCAGGTCCAGCATGCTCATGAGCACATAGGCCACAATGCCCAGGCACAGAGCCGCCAGCTGAACGATAACGTTTTTATAAGAGCCCGTATAGTGGGTGGCGCTGGCGATCATCAGGCAGCCGAAAAGGGTCGTGCCCGTACACAGGGCCAGCAGCACCAAGTCCACCTGGCGGAAGCAGCCGATGAAAAAGTCCCATATTTTGCGCAGCATATGGCCGGCCTCCTTTCGTGGGGAGAAGAAAAATAAAAGTAAAAGGTGAAGGGTTTTTAGAAAACGGGGTTTGCGGATCGCCGCGGCCGGTCTGCGGACCGGTCTCGCAATGGCGTAGTTTGTCACATGTGGTGCGGTGCGCGGCGGAACGCACGGGGCACGCTCCATATAATTTTTTGTAGGGCAGGGCCCGTGTGCCCTGCCGGGCAGGTACAGCTTGCAGGGGCGGCCGGCTCTGTCCGCTCATCCCCCCATGCTTCCGTGTGATGCGCAGGGCGGCGTGCCCTCACACCGCCGGGGCGTGGTGATTATCGGTCACCGGGGCGCGTTTCTTCCGCAGGAAATACCACGACAGTATATAGTTTACCACAAGAAGTTTTTTCTGTAAACGCTTCCTTCGCTCTTTTCTTTTGTTTTTTTCCGTGGTATAATAGGTCGATTTGGAACAGAGAGGGTGAGCGCATGGTCTACCGGACGGAAAATACAGCCCAGACAGAAGCCCTGGGGCAGCAGCTGGGCCGCACCCTGGCCCCCGGCAGCGTGGTGGCCTTCCGGGGCGGGCTGGGCATGGGCAAGACCGCTTTCACCCGGGGTCTGGCCCGGGGCCTGGGCTGCACAGGCCGGGTCACAAGCCCCACCTTTACCATTGTCAACGAATACCGGGGGAAAATTCCCCTGTTTCACTTCGATATGTACCGGCTGGACAGCTCCGACGCCCTTTTTGACATCGGCTGGGAGGATTATCTGGACCGGGGCGGCGTGTGCGCCGTGGAATGGAGCGAGAACGTGGCCGACGCCATGCCCGAGGGCACGGTGTATGTGACCATCCAGCGCTCTCCGGAGGGCGAAGACGCCCGGATCATCACCATTACGGGAGGCGAAGCACTGTGAAAACTCTGGCGCTGGAGACCTCGGCCAAGAGCGTGTCCGTGGCCGTGACGGAGGAGGGGAAAGTGCTGGCCTCCTCCTACCAGAATATCGGCCTGACCCACAGCGTGACATTGATGCCGCTGCTGGACGGGATGCTGCGCAACGCGGGGCTGGTCCTTTCGGACATGGACCTTTTGGCCGTGGCGGCAGGGCCCGGCAGCTTCACAGGCCTGCGCATCGGCGTGTCGGCTCTGAAGGGCCTGGCGTGGGCGGAGGACAAGCCCTGCTGCGGTGTGTCCACCCTGGAGGCCATGGCCCAGAACGGGCGGCTGTTTGAGGGCACCGTCATCTGCGCCATGGACGCCCGGCGCAGCCAGGTGTATAACGCCCTGTTCCGCTGCGAAAACGGGGTCCTGACCCGCCTGTGCCCGGACCGGGCCATCGGCCTGGGGGAGCTGGCGCAGGAGCTGAAGAAGGACGAGCGCCCCAAGCTGGCCGTGGGCGACGGCGCCCGGCTGTGCTGGGAGTATCTCACCAGCCACGGCATCCCCTGCCGCCTGGCGCCGGAAAACGCGCTGTACCAGTCCGCCGTGGGCGTGGCCCTGGCAGCGGAGGACATGGCCCGCCGGGGCGAGACCGTCAGCGGCCGGGATCTGGTGCCCACCTATCTGCGCCTTTCCCAGGCAGAGCGGGAAAGACTTGCCAAGGGGCTGAAGATCACGGTAGACTGACGGCAGGCTTGCCGGTTTTTAGGGCGGACGGATGGCCACACCAGTGACATCGGTCACTGGTGCGCAATGGCAGACTTCTTAATTTTCCCGTGTCATTCCGAGCCAGTGCGCACACTGGCGTGGGAATCCGTATTCCCCGTGCGCCGCATCCTCCGTCATGGGTAAGGGCGTGGCGGTTGATGGCGGCGGGCTGAGGGCAGCCCGCCCTACGCAGGACAAGGAATCCCTGCCAGCGGGCCGATGCTCACATCGGCCCCTGCCTACGGTTATATTCCCGCTTCGCTCCCCTTCATTATTTCGTTTTAAAATTTTTTATATATACGGAGGATACTTCTATGAGCGCCAAATTCCCCACCCTGCACATTGTGAACCACCCTCTGGTGCAGCACAAGCTGTCGGTGATGCGTGACAAGAACACCAGTGTGAAGGATTTCCGCACCCTGGTGGGTGAGATCGCCATGCTGCTGACCTACGAGGCCACCCGGGACCTGCCCATGACCACCAAGACCATCGAGACCCCCCTGTGCTCTTATGAAGCTCCGGTGCTGGCCGGCAAAAAGATGGCCATCGTCCCCATCCTGCGGGCGGGCCTTGGCTTTGAGGATGGCATTCTGACCCTGGTGCCCTCCGCCCGGGTGGCCCACATCGGCATGTACCGGGACGAGGAGACCCTGGAGCCCCACTTCTACTTCCTGAAGTATCCCAAGGACATCGCCGACCGGGATGTGCTCATCGTTGACCCCATGCTGGCCACCGGCGGCAGCGCCGACATGGCCATCACCAAGATGAAGGAGCTGGGCTGCAAGAACATCAAGCTCATGATCCTGGTGGCCGCTCCCGAAGGCGTGCAGTTCATCTATGACCGCCATCCCGACGTGGAGATCTACTGCGCCGCTCTGGATGACCATCTGAATGAAAACGGCTACATCGTCCCCGGTCTGGGCGACGCCGGCGACCGTATTTTCGGCACGAAGTAAAATAAAGCAGCGCTTATGGGCGGGGTTTTACCCCGCCCTTTTTGCGCCAGCCATCGCGTCCGCGAGGCAGGGCATGCAGACCGATACACCGCAAAAATTTTGCCTTTCTCTCCTCACATGGTGCGCGCGCCGCTCCGATGGAAACATTTTTTAGCTTTTATAGATAAAATCGCATAATTTCCTGTTGCGTTTTGCGGGGCATTCGTGTAAAATAGAAAATACAATCAAGATTGGTAGCTGTAAGGAAGTGCTTTGCGCACGGGCTGCAACTATCACTCGGCGCTGTGCTTGAGTGTTTCAGATCCTCTCCGGAGGGTTTGGAACATTTTTCTTTATCAGCGGCGAATATAGGGAGAAAGGTCTTGACTCAAAACAGCAACAGCAAGAAAACAGCAAGGAGGAAAAAGTATGTATTTAGTCACCAACGGCAGACTTATCACCCGGGATCCCGACGGCAAGGGCTACTATGAGCACGGCGCCGTGGCCTACGAGGGCAGCAGCATCGTGGAAGTGGGCGAGGAGAGCGCCCTGCGGAAAAAGTACGCGGACGCCCAGATCATCGACGCCAAGGGCGGCGTCATCATGCCCGCCTTCATCAACGCCCACACCCATATCTATTCCGCCCTGGCCCGTGGCCTGAGCATCGTGGGCAACAACCCCACCAACTTCTACGAGGTGCTGGACGGCACCTGGTGGGCCATTGACCGCCACCTGATGATGGACGGCACCCGCGCCAGCGCCACCGCCCTGTATATGGACTCCATCAAGCAGGGCGTCACCACCATTTTTGACCACCACGCCTCCTACGGCGAGATCCCCGGCACCCTGCACACCATTGCCGAGGAGAGTAAGCGCCTGGGCCTGCGCTCCTGCCTGTGCTACGAGGTCTCCGACCGGGACGGCGAGGAGAAGTGCCTCCAGGCCATCCAGGAGAACGCCGACTTCATCACCGAGTGCGAGAAGAACAAGGATCCCATGCTGGCCGCCATGTTCGGCGGGCACGCCCTGTTCACCATCTCCGACAAGACCTTTGACCGCATGGTCGCCGCCAACAACGGCCGCACCGGCTACCACATCCACGTGTCCGAGGGCATGAACGATGTGTATGACTCCCTGCAGAACTATGGCCGCCGCCCGGTGCAGCGCCTGCAGGACCACGGCATCCTGGGTGAAAAGACCATCCTGGGCCACTGCATCCATGTGAACACCGCCGAGATGGAGATCATCAAGGAGACCGGCACCATGGTGGTGAATAACCCCGAGAGCAACATGGGCAACGCCATCGGCATCTGCCCGGTGATCCAGCTGTATAAGCGGGGCATCCTCCTGGGCATGGGCACCGACGCCTATACCAACGACATGCTGGAGTCCATCAAGGTGGCCCTGTGCTCCCAGCGCAGCCAGAACTGCCTGCCCAACGTGGGCTGGTGCGAGGTCACGGATATGCTCTTTAAGAACAACGCCAAGATCGGCGAGAAGTACTTCCCCGCCACCCTGGGCGTGCTGAAGGCCGGCGCCGCCGCCGACATCATCGTCATGGACTATAAGCCCTTCACCCCCTTCTCCGACGAGAATATCGACGGCCACATGATCTTCGGCATGACCGGCCGCCAGTGCCAGACCACCATCGCAAACGGCAAGGTCCTCATGCAGGACCGCGTGCTGGTGGGCATTGACGAGGAGGCCGAGAACGCCCATATTCTCGAGGCCGCCAAGAAGCTCTGGGGCGATCTGAATCACCGGGTGTATTGATCCCTTGGCGGAGCTGCCGAAGCGGAAAAAGGGCCGGCTGACAGGGTACGATTATAGTGCCAATGGGTCCTATTATATAACCGTGTGTACCAGGGATAAGCAGCACATCTTGGGCCATTCCGTAGGGGGCGGCGTCCTCGACGCCCCGTATGTACGGCTATCAAAATATGGTACGATGGTTCGGGACACCCTGGCAGAAATGGACACTTTCTATGATGACATAACCATCGATCATTATGTCATCATGCCCAACCATGTGCATTTCATTCTTTCCATTTGTGGGGAGCGCGGGCCGTCGGGGACGCCGGCCCCTACGAACGCGCGATTGCCAGCGTTTCTCTCCACATGGAAACGACTTACAAACAAAAAAGCCGGTTTTTCTCTTTGGCAGCGGGGCTACTACGACCACGTCATCCGCAACGAGCCCGACTATCTCCGTATCCGGCAATATATGGAGGAAAACCCCGTCCGCTGGACGGAGGACGAGTACTATCAAGAATAAACAATAGGAGGAATCCCTATGTCTGAGAAAATGTATCCCATTCCTTTTAAGTCTCTCATGAACTGGGTGGTCACCGAGTATGCCATGAGCGGCGAAATTTTCGGCGTCCACAAGGCCTACAAGGCCACCGGCAAGAGCCTGCCCATCTTCGGCGAGCGCATCGAGACCCCCTTCGGTCCCGCCGCCGGCCCCAACAGCCAGCTGGCCCAGAACATCATCGCCGCTTACTTTGCCGGTGCCCGCTTCTTCGAAGTGAAGACCGTGCAGAAGATGGACGGCGCCGACCTGGCCGCCTGCGTGCCCCGTCCCTGCATCCTGGCCAATGACGAGGGCTACAACCAGGAGTGGTCCACGGAGCTCACCGTGCCCCAGGCTATGGACGAATACATCAAGGCCTGGTGCGCTCTGAAGGTCCTCTCCAAGGTCTACGGCCTGGGCGACCCCAACGGGTTCGTGTTCAACATGTCCGTGGGCTATGACCTGGAGGGCATCAAGGGCGAGAAGGTGGACACCTACCTCAACGGCATGATGGACGCCACCAAGACCGCCATCTTCGGCGAGTGCAAGGAAGTGCTCAAGGAGCTGTTCCCGGAGGAGAGCGACTATATCGACGCCATCTCCCCCTGCGTCTCCCGCAGCGTCACCGTGTCCACCCTCCACGGCTGCCCCCCGGATGAGATCGAGCGCATCGCCTCCTACCTCATCTCCGAGAAGCATCTGCACACCTTCGTCAAGTGCAACCCCACCATCCTGGGCTACGAGACCGCCCGGACCATTCTGGACGGCATGGGCTATGACTACATCGTCTTTGACGATCACCACTTCCGTGAGGACCTCCAGTGGGCCGACGCCGTGCCCATGTTCGAGCGCCTGCAGGCCCTGGCCGATAAGAACGGTCTGGAGTTCGGTCTGAAGCTCTCCAACACCTTCCCCGTGGACACCACCCGGGGCGAGCTGCCCAACGACGAGATGTATATGTCCGGCCGCAGCCTGTTCCC
>CAMBKF010000018.1 GCA_945868085.1 uncultured Oscillibacter sp. | reverse complement strand
TTGCCGCAGCCGGAGGGGCCGACCAGGACGATGAACTCCTTGTCGGCGATCTCCAGGTTGAACTCCTGCACGGCCACGACGCCTTCCGCCGTGATCTGCAGGTTGGACTTCTTGACCTCCTCGCCCTTTTTTGGCTTCTTTTTCTTCTCGGTGTTGGGGTAGACTTTCTTCAGGTTCTTGAGAATGACTTTTGCCATTTTGCTTGACTGCAGCTGCTCTGCCTCCGCAAGGAGCAGCCTCACGGCCGCCGCTATGGGCGCGCCGCTTTACGACAGGTCTCCACACTGCCGCACCGCCAGTCGCAGCGGAATTTTATTCCTCCTTTTTTTGACCGACGCACGCCATGAAGTGGAGTGGCGCCCGGCGGCGGGAATCGGCGGCGTTCCACCGCTGCCTTGCTCCTATTGTACTCAAAATCCCATAAAAAAACAAGGGAAAATATTTTAAAGAAATGGCTATTTTGTATAGTTTTTGCCGGGAGATTGCCCTCAGACCGCTTTTCGGGGCGGCAGCGTTATCATAACGCCGCCTGCGCGGCCC
This sequence comes from uncultured Oscillibacter sp., assembly GCA_945868085.1. Taxonomy (GTDB): domain Bacteria; phylum Bacillota; class Clostridia; order Oscillospirales; family Oscillospiraceae; genus Vescimonas. The sequence goes on along the minus strand of CAMBKF010000018.1, from coordinate 38,951 downwards.
CGGCAGGGAGGAGAAACAAACCGGTTGACATCCCCCGGACCGGCCGGTATAATGGCTGTAAGATAAAGATTTTATAGAGCGCAGTTTCGGATAGGGGATTGCGCTTTGTTTTTTGCCATCGGGCATAGAAAACGCCCCCGCGGGCGGGAACGGGGAACGGAGCGCGGTATGAAGAATAAAAAACTGATAGGGGAGATCCTGTTTCTGCTCCTGGTTTTCGGGGTCACGGTGTATATGGTGTTCCGCGGGGAGGATTTGACACAGACCCTGGCGGTCATCGCGCAGGTGCGGAAGCTTTGGCTGCTCCCGGCGGTGCTGTGCGTAGTATTCTTCATATGGGGCGAGTCCATTATCATTTATTATATGATGGGCACGCTGCATGTGCGGCTGAAAAAGTGGACCTGCTTCCTGTTTTCGTCCATCGGCTTTTTTTACAGCTGCATTACCCCCTCCGCCTCCGGCGGCCAGCCTGCCCAGATCTACTACATGCGGCAAAAGGACATCCCCGTCCCGGTATCTACCCTGGTGCTGATGGTCGTCACCATTACCTATAAGGCGGTTCTGGTGCTGGTGGGCCTGGGGCTGATGGCGTTCGGCCGGGGCTTTCTCCATACCTACCTGCAGGAGATCCTGCCGGTGTTTTATTTGGGCATCGGACTGAACGTGATCTGCGTGGCGGCGCTGGTGGTGCTGGTTTTCCATAACTCTCTGGCCCGGTCCATGATGCGCGGAGGCTTGGCGCTGCTGGAGCGGCTGCACCTGCTGCGCCGAAAGGAGAGCCGCCACGAACGGCTGGAGGCTGCCATGGAAAAATACCGGGAGACGGCGGCGTACTTCAGAACCCACAGGCTTGTGGTGCTCAACGTGCTGGGTATCACCTTTGCGCAGCGGTTTGCGCTGTTCCTGTCCACCTATTTTGTATACCGGGCCTTCGGCCTGCAGGGCGTCTCCGCCGTGACTATCCTGCTGCTGCAGGCGGCGATCTCCATTTCCGTGGACATGCTGCCCCTGCCGGGAGGGATGGGCATCAGCGAGAAGCTGTTTCTGACGATTTTCGCGCCTGTGTTCACGGGGCATCTGCTGCTGCCGGGCATGATTTTGAGCCGGGGATTGAGCTACTATACGGAGCTGCTGCTCAGCGCCCTGCTGACCCTGTACGCCCACTTCGCTTTAAAAAAGAAACCCATTGCGGCACAATAAAAGGACCGGTCCTGCAAGCAGGACCGGTCCTTTATTTTCGGGATCAGGCGATCTCGTCGGTGCGATAGATGAATTTCACCTGGCCGTCGGCGTCATCGCTGATGCCGGCAAAGCTGCGGTAATCCTTGGAAACGTCAATGGTGGCCTGCACCCGGGCGGACAGGTCGCCCACGTCATTCTGCAGGAGGTTCACCAGCTTCTGGATGCCGTCGCGGTTGAATTGCTGCAGTCCCTCGGACAGCTGCATGGCGCCGTCCTTCAGCTGTGTCACGCCGCTGACCAGGGCGGGGGTGCCGTCCTGCAGCTGCAGCACGCCGTTATAGAGCTGGGCCGCGCCGGCACGCAGCTGGGCAGTGCCGTCCTTCAGCTGATCCGCCCCGGCATAAAGGGCGTTGGCACCTGCGGCGGCGTCATCTACACCGCCGGTGTAGGTCAGCAGACCCAGGTAGAAGGTGTTGTAATCATCCAGGGAGGCTTTCAGAGCGATGAGGGTCTGGGCACCCTCGGACGCTTTCTTCAGCTGGCTCTGCACGGCGTCGGAGGCCATATTTTCAGAGATAGCCTTCTGCACCTGCAGCTCTGTCTGCTGCTGGATGGTGGCCTGGATGGCTTCCGTCTGCATCTGGGCGTCGGTGTTCTCGGTAATGGTGGCCTGCACGGCCTCGCTGCTCATTTGCGCGTCGATGTTCTCGGTGATGGTGGTCTGTACCGTCTCGCCGGCCATCTGCGCAGAGACGTTCTCAGAGATTTTGGCCTGCACGGCGTCACTGCTCATCTGCGCGTCAACGGTCTGGCTGATCTTGGCCTGCACAGTCTCGCTGTTCATCTGCGCCTGGATGGCGGCGCTGACGGCATCCTGTGTCTGCTGGGGGATCATCCCGGCGGCCACGGCGGCGTCATAGTCTGCCTTGCTCATGCCGGCGGCGGCCTGGATCACCTGCTCGGCCACCTGCTGCTGCACGGTGTCAGTCACGGTGGCGGTGACCTGCTGCTTAACCGCATCGGTCACGGTGGCGGTGACCTGCTGCTGCACAGCGGCCGTCACCTTTTCTTCCACCTGCTGGCGTACAGCGGCGGTCACTTTCGCCTCCACCTGCTGGCGCACGGCGTCGGTGACCTTTTGGGTGATGACCGGGCGCTGGGCTTCCACGGCGTCGGTGACCTGCTTCAGAGCGGTCTCATACACGGCGGTTTCGTCCAGGGATTTGATCAGGGTGTTCAGTTCCTCGGCATAGTTTTCAATGGTCAGATCCGGCACGTTCAGACCCTTTTCCCGGATCTGTGCGGCGGCGGTCTCCAGCAGGGAATTGAATACCTGCTCTGCGCCGCTGTTCAGGGCCTCGCTGTTGGCGGAAAGGGTGTTCAGTCCGCTGGACAGGTCCGCAAGGCCTGCCTTCAGCTGCGCTGCACCATCGTCCACGGAATCGGCGCCATCCTTGATGGCGGCTGCACCCTGGGCCAGCTCCTCCACGCCGGCCACCAGCTCGCTGGATTTATCCAGCAGGGTGGACAGGCCATCATACAGGGCGGAGGAACCGCTCAGAAGCTGATCCATAGCGCCGGTCAGCTGATCCAGCGCGGAGGTGCTGTCCAGAGAGGTGAGATCCACGTCGCCCAGCTGGCTGAACAGGTCGTTGCAGGCCAGGGTCACGGTCATGCCCAGGGAGAAGTTGGTCACATCGGCGGTGATCTCCACGCTGTCAGGGATGGAGAGGTCATCCCGGCTGAGGTTCAGATTCTCCTGCAGGCCAGGGAAGGCCAGGCCCACCACCACGGTGCGGTCGCCGTCATTGACCAGCTTGCCGTTGGTGATCTGCACGTTCTGGAAGGTGTCGTTGTCCAGGATCATACCCGTGAGCATGGCGAAGGGAACATAGATCCGCTGATTCTCGCCATTGATCTGCACGGTCTCATACTGGCGGTTTTCATAGTCGAAGCGGATGGTCACCTTGCCGCTCTTACCCTTGAGCTCCTCGGGGGATACGGACTTGCCATCCAGGTAGTAGCGCACGGACAGGCCCACCGGCAGCTCCTTCTGGATGTTGCCCTGGTAGTAGATGTCGTTGCCCTGGGCGTCCCAGACGGTCATGTTGTCGCCGTTGATGGTGTAGGACTCGTCGCCCTTGACATTTTCAATGTCGCTCAGGTCGGACTTATCCGCAACGGACGCGCTGCCCAGTTCGTTTTTCAGCCAGTCGCTGACGATGATCTTCTTTACGGAGCCGTCGGCGCCGGCCAGGACGTAAACGGTCTCGTCCTTGGAGATCTTCTGCTGCAGCTGGGCCGCCTGCTCGGCAGCGGTGGCAGGCTGTTCGTCAGCCTTTTTGGAGCCCGCCTGGGCGAAGGCCATGCCCGCGCCGCCCAGGCACAGGGCAGCGCACAGGCAGATGGCGATAATTTTCTTGGTGGTTTTACTCATGCTCGATTACCTCCTTGGCTTTTTTGCCGCACGGGATATGACGCATATCCAAAGTTGTTTTGCAAATCACTGTGTCCAGCAGCATGAACATGGCCGGCAGCACGAAGGTCACCAGCAGCATACTGATGACGGCACCCCGGGCAATGAGCATGCACATGGAGCTGACGATCTCAATATCGGAATACAGGGCCACGCCGAAGGTAGCGGCGAACATGCCCATGCCGGAGACGAAGATGGAGGGGATGGAGGTGTAAAGTGCCGTCCAAACAGCGTCCTTCTTGGCCTGGCCGGCGATGCGCTCGGCCTTGTAGCGGGTGGTCATGAGGATGGCGTAGTCCACGGTGGCGCCCAGTTGAATGGTGCTGATGCAGATGGGCGTGATGAAGGCCATGCTCTGGCCCAGGTAGTGGGGCAGGCCCAGGTTGATGAAGATGCCCAGTTCAATAACGGCGATGAGGATCACCGGCAGGGTCAGGCTCTTTTCCACCAACAGGATGATAACGAAGATGGCCAGAATGGACACCGCCGTGACAACGGCGAAATCGTGGTCCGTGGTCTCGATCATATCCTTCATGCAGGGGGCCTCGCCGATGATCATGCCGCCCTGGTCATAGCGCTTCAGGATGCTATTGAGGCTTGTGATCTGCTCATTCACCTCATCGCTGGCGGGTGCATACTCGGAGTTGATGAGCAGCAGCTCCCAGCGGTCGCTCTCCAGAATATCCTTAATGCTGTCCGGCAGCACCTCCTGGGGCACCCGGGACCCGATGACCGATTCCAGGCCCAGGACATATTTCACGCCGTCCACCTGCTCCATCTCGTTCATCATGTTCTTGACTTCTTTGGGGGAGAGGCTTGCGTCTACCAGCACCATATGGGTGGAGGCGATGTCAAAGTCCTCCTGCAGCTTGGAGTTGGAGATAACGTAGTTCATGTCCTCGGGCAGGCACTGGCCCATGTTGTAATAAACCTCGTCGTTGGCCTTTTCATAGCCGTAGTAAGCGGGGGCAATGAGCAGGGCAAAGACGACCAGAAACACGGGGAAGATCTTCACCAGCTTCTTGGAAAAGCCCCGCATATCGGGGATGATGGAGCGGTGCTTGGTCTTCTGCAGGGGCTTATCCAGCACCAGGATCAGAGACGGCAGCACGGTGACGCAGCCCAGCACGCCCAGCAGCACGCCCTTGGCCATAACGATGCCCAAATCGCGACCCAAAGTAAAGCTCATGAAGCACAGGGCGATGAAGCCGGAGATGGTGGTGACGGAGCTGCCGATGACGCTGGTGAGTGTGCTGTGGATGGCATTGGCCATGGCGGCCTCTTTATTCTCACACAGGGGCAGCTGCTCGTTGTAGCTGTGCCAGAGGAAGATGGAGTAGTCCATGGTCACGGCCAGCTGCAGCACGGCTGACAGGGCCTTGGTGATGTAAGAGATCTCGCCCAGGAAGAAGTTGGTGCCCATGTTCAGCAGGATCATGGCACCGATGGAGGCCAGAAATACAAAGGGGATCAGCCAGCCATCCAAAAACAGCAGCATGGCCACGCACGCCAGGGCCACGGCCAGGGCCACATAGATGGGTTCCTCCTGCTCGCACAGGTCCTTCAGATCCACCACCAGGGCGGTCATGCCGGATACGAAGCACTGCTTGCCGCAGATGGTGCGGATCTGCTTCACGGCGTCCATGGTGACGTCCTCCGATGTACCGGAGTCAAAGAACACGGCCATCATGGTGGAGTGGTCGGAGTTAAAGGCCTGGTAGACCTTGTCCGGCAGCATCTCCATGGGCATGGAGAGGTCTGCCAGGGAGTCGTACCAAAGGACGGTGTCCACATGGTCCACCTGCTCCACCTGCTGCTTCAGGGCGGCCACATCCTTGTTTGGCATATCCTCAAAGATCAGGAACGTGAAGGCGCCCTTGTTGAAGTCCTCCAGCAGTTCATTTTGACCGATGACCGTGTCCATGTCCTCCGGCAGGTAGGTCAGCATGTCGTAGTTGACACGGGTGGCCGCCATGCCGAAGGCCGATGGCACCAGCAGGGCCACGGTCAAGATCAGGATCAGTACGCGGTGTTTGACCACCGCTTTAGAAAAACGCATTTACGATTCCTCCCATTCTTCATAGTCATCCGAAACGATCACATCCGGCTGCTGGTTGTTCACGATCTTCACCATGCTGATGGCAACGCCCAGGCTCAAAAGCCCTTCGGACACGAACGAGATACCCAGCAGGACCGTAACGACCCGGGCGGCCGTCACGGGGCATAGGGTGATGAGCAGACCGATGAGGGCCGTGAGTCCGGCCAGCACCAGTGTCACCCACCATTGGCGGATGCCAAAGGCCTTGGCATCCAGCGCCGTTCGGATCTTGAACAGGCTGTCGGCCATGATGCAGATGCCGTAGGCCACGCAGAGGAACGCCACAGCGTCCTTGTGCCGGATGAGGGTGATGATGCCCAGCACGCACAGCAGCACGCCAAACTGCAGGTCATACTGAAAGGCCAGGCGAAACAGGTCCCGGGACCAGTAGCCCACCAGCTTGATGATGCCGAAGGCCAGAATGGCGATGCCGAAGAAAATACCGATAAAGGATTGGGACGGCGTGGGGTAGAAGACCATCACCAGCCCTGCCAGGGTGAAAATGGCGGAAATGGCGATGTAGCCGTACTTGGCGATCTTCATGGGGGTAACGGAACGCAGCTTCATGTGATGCACCTCCTCTTTGCTTTTTTCTGATTGCATGGCAGAGGATACACCCTGCGGCGGCATTTGACCACGGACAAATAAGCCGTCCGTGCCTGAAAATCAGACACGGACGGTGCAATTGGCCAAAAATTAGGCACGGGGGTGTCCCGTGCCTAAAAATTAATTATCAGACTTGATCCCGTAGAAGCGCGGCGGTCTCCGTGGCCATATCCCGCTTCAGCAGGAAAATGCGGCGGATGGATTTCATGTACTGCTCGGACATGCCGCTGTCCAGCCAGTCCACGGTCAGGCCGAAGCAGACGCACTTATAGTAGTCGATGATGGTTTTCCGATCCTCGGGCGAGATGGCCTCCTGGGCCAGGGCGGTGTCCACATAGCTGCGGACGAAGTATTCGCACACCTGCATCAGCTTGCGCTCGAACACATCCCAGCTCACGGAGCGGTAGATATGCAGAATGGCCCGGCGGCGGCGAGAGGCAAACTCGATGACCGCGTCAAAGCCCTCCACAATGGAGGACACGGAGGGGTAGGCCCGGATGATGGCCTCGGCGTCCTCCTTGATGATCTCCTCAATGAGGGCCGGGAGATCCTGGTAGTGGTAGTAGAACGAATTGCGGTTGATGCCGCACCGCTCCACAATATCTTTAACGGTGATGTCGTTCAGGGGGCGCTCCTCCAGCAGGGAGGTGAATGCTTCCTTGATCGCCCGCCGCGTAAAATTTGCCATGGCGCAGGCTCCTTTCTATAGCTTCCATCATTATAGCATGGATCCCGGGAAAATCCAAGACCGGTTTTTGCCCTGCTGCCGCTGGTTCATCTGCATCCTTTTATAAAAAGGGGTAGCTTTTTGCCGAAAAATGCCTTACAATATAAGTATAGTATAGGAAAGCCGAGGAAGACCCTATGAAAAAAACGCTGCAGGAAAAACTCCTGGCCCGACAGGTGAAAACGCCCAACGGCCTGCTCTATTGGATCCTCATGCTGGTGGTGAAGATCCTCAACGGGAAGACACACACCACCTTCCATTATAAAGCCGATCCCCGTAAGGACAGGGAGCCGTTCATCATCATCAGCAACCACGCCTCCCGGGTGGACTATCAATTCACGGGGCCGGTTTGCTATCCCAATAAGCTCAACTATGTGGTGGGATATAACGAATTTTTCCGGTTTCCTGCTTGCCTGCTGCTGAAGCTGGCCCAGGTCATTCCCAAGAAGAATTTCACCCCGGACCTGCACTGCATGCGTCAGATGCGCAGCATCATCCGCCAGGGCGGCCACCTGTGCATCATGCCCGAGGGCATGAGCTCCATCACGGGCATGGCCCAGCCGGTGATGACCGGCACGGGCAAGTTCCTGAAAATGATGGGCGTCACGGTGTATTATACCAAGGTGTCCGGCGGCTATCTGACCTACACCAAGCACTGCCTGGATGAGCGCGTGGGCCGGGTGGAGGTAACGGTGGACCGGATGTTCACCGCCCAGGAGCTGAAAAGCCTGTCGCCCCAGGAGATCGAGGACACCATGAACCGTCTCCTGGCCCACGACGACTATATCTGGAACCGGGAGGCCCAGGTGACCTTCCGGGGTAAGGGTCAGATGGCAAAGGACCTGGATACACTGCTTTATATGTGCCCCAAGTGCGGCGCCATGTACCGGATGGAGTGCAGCGGCAACGAGATGCGCTGCGCCGCCTGCGGCAATACAGTCTCCCTGGATGAAAAGTATAACCTGCGCCCGGTAGGCGAGGATAGCGTCTGCCCGGAGCTTGTCAGCGACTGGGTGCTGCTGGAGCGGAAAAGGGCAGAGGAAGATGTAAAGGACCCGGACTTTACATATACCGGCCACGTTCGGGTGGGCAAGCTGCCCAAGTATAAAACCCTCAAGGGGGACAACACCTCCGTGATCTGCGGCGAGGGGGAGCTGCGGCTGGACCGCAGCGGCCTGACCTTTGCCGGCACGGTGGAGGGAAAGCCCTGCCGCTTCCACCTGACCACGGAGCAGGTGCCCACCTTCGGCATGTGTACGGATATTTCCCGATTCTATACGTTCGTAGACGGCGAGTTCATGGAGTTCTACCCGGATGGGCGGGACGTACTCCGCTGGGATCATCTGACCGAGGAGATGCACCGCGTCTGCGGCGGCAAATGGCAGAACGTGCCCTACCGGCATTGCGACTGACGGCAATGGGGCAGCATGATATAAAAAATGCGCAGGCGATGCCTGCGCATTTTTGGCTTACATTTATTGTTCCTTAGCCTTGCCGATGGCCATCAGGGGAATGGTGACCAGGATCAGGAAGAAGCCCAGCAGATCCAGCCAGGAGAAGGCGGTGTGCAGGAACAGTACAGAGATCACCACCGAGCCCACCGGCTCGACGGAGGACAGGACACTGCCTACCAGGCTGCCCACGATGCTGCATCCGCTCTGAAACAGGCTGAAGGAGAGCACCGTGCCCAGAATAATGACGCAGGCCAGCAGCACCCAGAGCTTGCCGCTGAATTGCACGCCCTGGATGTGCCACGGGCGGAAGATCAGCAGCATCACCGCGCCGCCGATGGTCATGCCCCAGCCGGTAATGGTGAGCACATGGTACCGCTGCATGAGCTTCCGGGGGGATACGGTGTAAAAGGCGAAGCAAACGGCGCTGATAAGGCCCCATATGGCGCCCTTGACCGGCACAGCCAGGGTGGTGAGATCGAAATGGGTCACGCAGGTGAAAGCGCCCAGCACCACCAGCACCACGCTGACCAGCTCATAGGGGTGCGGCTTTTTCCGGGTGGAAACTATGGTCCACAGCAGGATCAGGACGGGGCTGCAATAGGACAGCACCGTGGCGAATGCCACGTTCGCATACTGAACGGATGTGTAATAGCTGTACTGGCACAGGGCGGAGCCCAGCAGGGCAAACACCAACAGGGAGGGCCAGGACTCTTTGTGCCGCAGGATGGCAAAAGGCTTATCTCCGGCGACGGCGGCAGCGGAAAGAGTGATAAGACCGCCAACAAAAAGGCGGATGGGTACCAACCAGTCGGAGATGACGCCGCAGTCCCGGAACATGACCTGCCCGCAGGCCCCGCCAACGGACCAGAGCAGGCCGCCCAAAAGGGTCATGATGTAGCCCTTGACCATAAGAGAACGATTATTCCCAGCCATAAAAAAGCCCGTCCTTTTTCACAAAATCCAGCATCAATATAGCATGGCGTGGGTTCGGTTGTCCATGAGCTTTTCCGACAAATTCGGGCAAAAAAGGCCGTGCGCTCCTGGTGAAAATAGCCCGGCCCTCGGCAGCCGGAACGGATTGAAAACCTTGCCGCAATGTGGTACCATGAGCGGGAAAGGGAGGTGGCGGCTCTGGAAATAAGGATCGAGGGGGCAGAGAGATATTCGGCCCGGCAATTGGCGGCGGAAATGCTGGCGGATGCGGTGGGATTTGCCCCGGAGGATATTCCCTTTTACCGGGGAGAAAACGGTAAACCCCTGACAAGCCTGCCCCTGCACTTCAATTGCAGCCACAGCGGGGACTTCGTGGTGTGCGCCGTAGGCGAACGGGAGCTCGGCGTGGATCTGGAGCAGATCCGCCCGGTGCATCCCCGGTTGGAGCGGGGCCTCACGCCGGCGGAGCGCCAGTGGCTGGCGTCACTTCCGCAGCCGGAGCGGGACGAGGGCTTTTTTCGGCTGTGGACGCTGAAGGAGAGCTGGATCAAGTGCCGGGGCGGCCGGCTCATGGAGTTTCGCCGGGCGGAATTTTTACTCCGGGGCGGGGAGATCGTTTCCGCGCCGCCGGGCTTTGCTTTCCGGTTCCTGCCCGCCCCTGCGGGCTATGTGCTGGCGGTCTGTGAGAGAGAATAAAAAATGCGGAGGCGTGGCCTCCGCATTTGATACTGTCGGAAAAACTATAGTTTTTCCGACAAAAAGATTGCAGTCTGCTGCGCGCATAATTTTGCCGCATGCGGCAAAATTCCACACTGGCAGACCGAGATGTATTTTTCCCCACGCACATGTCGCGGCGAAAAATGATCCGAATGCTTTGCCGCCTGCGGGCGGCAAACTCTGCGAGGCTTTATAGAGGCAAAATGCGGAGGCGTGGCCTCCGCATTTTGTCTCTATAATTTATAAGGTGTATTTCCGCTTGTACTCGTCGTAGTATTCCGCGAAGGATTCGTCCTTCATCTGCTTCAGACTGCGGACGTATTCGTGGGTATCGAAGGAGTCCGACTGCAGCTCGATAACCGCCAGGGCGATGTTGGAGCAATGGTCAGCCACGCGCTCGAAGTTTGTCAGCAGGTCGTTGAAGACGAAGCCCTGGTTCAGCGTACATACACCCCGCTGCAGCCGCTCGATATGGTGGCTCTTCATCTCGTCGCACAGGGTGTCCACGATCTCCTCCAGGGGCTCCACCCGGCGCGCGCCGGCTACATTGCTTTGGATAAAGGTATCCACGGATAGATGCAGAATATCCCGGATAGCCTGCTGCAGCACGGAGAGCTCTCTTTGGGCCTGGTCGGAGAAAACGATGTTCTTTTCATGGATCTCCTTGGCGCACTCTGCGATGTTCAGTGCGTGGTCGCCAATGCGCTCAAAGTCTGAGATGGTGTGCAGATACTTGGAGACCTCCTCGCTCTGCCGGGTGTTCAGGGACTTGACGGTGATCTTCATCAGGTAAGTGCCCAGCTTGTCCTCAAAGCGGTCGATGGTATCCTCCTTGTCCTCAATAGACTGGAAACCCTTGTCGCTGTAGCCGGAGATCAGGTCCAGAGATGCCGCCAGATTGCTGCAGGCGGTGTTGGCCATGGCGGCGGTGACCTCCCGGCACTGCTCGATGGCCAGGGCGGGGTGCTGCAGGAAGCGCTCCTCCAGCCGGTCCATCTCCAGCTGAGCGGGGTCGGTGCCGCGTTTGTCCGGGATCAGGAAGCACACAAACCGCTCCATGAGGCCGATGCACGGCGTCAGCACGATGACCGTGGCCAGGCGGAACAGGGTGTTGAGCAGAGCGATGGACACGGTGGTCATGGTCATAGTCAGGAAGGAAAAGTGGACGAAAGCATTCACCGTATAGAACACCGCGGCCCATATCACAACGCCCAGCACGTCGATGAGCAGATAGACAAAGGCGGTGCGCCGGCCGTGGATGTTGGCGCCCAGGGCGCTGAGCAGCACCGGGACCGCGGCGCCGATGGCAATGCCCATGATAATGGGGAATGCCACCTCAAAGGTGACAGCGCCGGTGATGGCCAAAGCCTGCAGGATACCCACAGCGGCGGAAGCGCTCTGCAGGATGCTGGTGAAGGCGATGCCCACCAGAATGCCCAAAAAGGGGTTGGAAAAACTGGTGAGGATGCCGGTAAAGGCCTCGCTCTCCTTCAGCGGAGCCACAGCGCCGCTCATGGCGGACATGCCGAACATCAGCACGGCAAAGCCCATGAGGATATTGCCGATGGCCAGGGTGGTCTGCTTTTTTCCGGCCATGCGCAGAATAATGCCGACAATGGCGATGATCCCCGTAAGGGTGGCGGTGCTCAAAAGCTCCACCCAGCCGCTGCCGCCGGAAAGGTCGGACAGGCACAGGATCCACCCGGTGATGCTGGTGCCGAGAATAGCGCCCATGACCACGCCGATGGCCTGCTTGACCTGCATCATGCCGGAGTTGACGAAGCCCACCACCATCACCGATGTGGCGGAGGACGACTGGATCACGGCAGTGACGCCGGTGCCCAGCAAAACGCCCTTGAGCGGTGTGCTGCTGAGCCGGTAAAGCACCAGCTCCAGCTTGTTGCCGGCGACTTTTTTCAGGCCGTCGCCCATCAGGCTCATGCCGAACAGGAACAGCGCTACGCCGCCCAGCAGGGTTATGACATCGGATACACCCATCCGCTTATCCCTCCCATTAACATTCCTAATTTAATAGTATACAAAATTTGTGGAACATTGTCGATAGCAATTTAAGAAAACCGGTAAAAATCGTGAAAAGAATTGGCCAAAAATTTCAGAGAAAAAACGCAGAATTTAAGATAGATTTTACATAAAGCGGATTTCCTTTTTAATAAGGATGCGGTATAATCAGTCTGAAAGAAGGTGGAATGGATGATCTATCTGCTGGAAGATGACGACAGCATCCGTAAATTGGTGATCTATGCCCTGCAGAGCCAGGGGTATGAAGCGGCGGGCTTTGAACGGCCGTCGGAGTTTTGGCATGCCATGGGCCGGCAGCTGCCGGAGTTGGTGCTGCTGGATGTGATGCTGCCGGAGGAGGATGGATTGTCCGTTCTGAAGAAGCTGCGCTCCGCCACAGCCACCGCGGCTATCCCGGTCATTATGCTCACGGCCAAGAATACGGAGTTTGACCGGGTGACGGGGCTGGACTGCGGAGCGGACGACTTTGTCTCCAAGCCCTTCGGAATGATGGAGCTGCTGGCCCGGGTGCGCGCGGTGCTGCGCCGCACGGAGAAAAAGCCCCAGGAGCAGCAATGGCAGGTGGGCCCGCTGCAGGTGTATCCCCTGCGCCGGCAGGTGCAGGTGAACGGCCGGGAGGTCATGCTGACCTATAAGGAGTTTGAGATCCTCTCCCTGCTGCTGCAGGAGCAGGGCCGTGTCCTGACCCGGGATACGCTCATGGACCGGGTCTGGGGCCTGGAGGCCGAGCGGGAAAACCGCACATTGGACGTGCATATCCGTACCCTGCGGCAAAAACTGGGGGAGGCCGGCAGCCTCATTGAAACCGTCCGGGGCGTCGGCTATAAGTTGGGAGGGCAGGCATGACCGGTAAGATCATCCGCAGCCTGTTTTCCCTGGCGCTGCTGGTGCTGGTCGCCGGCGCGGCGCTTTTTTCCGGGATCCTCTACGGCTATTATGAAAAGCAGTCCTTTGCCTCCCTGTCCCAGGAGGCGGAGCAGCTGCAGCAGACGCTGGAATATGTTTCCCCCGAACAGATGCGCTCCACGGACCGCATCACCCTCATTTCCTCTGACGGAACGGTGCTCTATGACAGTGTGGCCAGGGCCGACGCCATGGAGAATCATCTGGGCCGGGAGGAGGTGGCCCAGGCCTTGCGGAATGGGACAGGCAAGAGCAGCCATTATTCCAGCACCGTGCTGAAAAAGAATCTGTATTATGCCCTCCGGCTGGAGGATGGCAACATTCTGCGCCTGAGCCGGGAGCAGAGCAGCCTGGGAGCCATGCTGCTGAATATGGCCTGGCCCATTGCCGCCACGGTGGCGGGGCTTTTGCTGCTGGCGGCGGGTCTGTCCGTTCGCCTGGCCCGGCAGATCACCCAGCCCATCAACGCCATCTCCCCGGATGATCCCCAGGATGTATATCCGGAGCTGCAGCCCCTGACCCAGCGCCTGCGCCAGCAGCGGGAGACTATCCGCAGCCAGATGGATGAGCTCAGCCGCCGCATGCGGGAGTTTTCGGCCATGACGGAGAATATGAGCGAGGGCTTCCTGCTCATCGATCTCCGGGGCCATGTGTTGACGGAGAACCACAGCGCGTCCATGCTGCTGCCCACGGATGCGGATAATATTGCCAAATGCAGCCAAAAGGAGCTTTGCCAGGCGGCGCAGCAGGCCTTGTCCGGCCAGCGGTGTGAGCAGTTGCTGCAGCAGGGGGAGCGGACATTGTCCGTTATTGCAAGCCCCGTGCTGGCGTCCGGCCAGGTCACCGGCGCCGTGGTGCTGACCCTGGACGTGACAGAGCGTGAGCAGCGGGAAAAGCTCCGCCGGGAGTTTTCCGCCAATGTCTCCCACGAGCTGAAAACGCCCCTGACCTCTATCTCCGGCTTTGCCGAGCTCATGAGCCAGGGCCTTGTGCCGGCGGATAAAGTACGGGAGTTCAGCCAGGACATCCAAAAGGAGTGTACGCGGCTGACGAATCTGGTGGAGGACATCATCGACCTGTCCCGCCTGGAGGAGGGCGGCGGCGACATGACGTGGGAAGGTGTTGACCTTTACACTCTTTGCGATGAAGTGATCCAGAGCCTGGAGCCGGTGGCAAAAAGACAGACCGTCACGCTGCACCTGGCAGGGGAGAGCCGGACAGTCCGCGGCGTGCACCAAGTGCTCCACGAGATGGTCTATAACCTCTGTGATAATGCCATCAAGTATAACCGCCCCGGCGGCAGCGTCACCGTAACAGTGACGCAGAGTGCGGGAAGAACGTCCGTCACCGTGGCCGATACCGGCATCGGCATCCCCTACGAGGATCAGAGCCGTGTATTTGAGCGGTTTTATCGGGTGGATAAGAGCCATAGCCGTGCCATCGGCGGCACAGGCCTGGGCCTGTCTATCGTGAAGCACGCGGCGGCTCTGCATGGTGCGGAGGTAAAGCTGCAGAGCCGGCCCGGAGAGGGCACGGCCATCATGGTGCTCTTTCCCGGGGAATAAAGCAAATTCTACAATTCTACAGATCGTTAAGAGGGTTTCCTTGCGGAAGCTCTCTTTTTTTTGCACAATTTAACATGGATTTAACTTTTCTCCGGTTTCGGATTTAAGATAGGGCAGATATGCTAATAATAGGTAAAAGGCAAGAAAACGAATGAGGAGAGAAATTCATGACATTTTTTGATTTCTTAACATTGATCGGCGGATTGAGCCTGTTTCTGTTCGGCATGAATCTTATGGGCGATGCCCTGGAAAAGCGTGCAGGCAACGGGCTGAAGAACCTGCTGGGCAAGCTCACCGGCAGCAAAGCGGCGGGCTTTCTCACCGGCGTGGGCATCACGGCGGTGATCCAGTCGTCCTCTGCCACCACGGTGATGGTGGTGGGCTTTGTAAACTCGGGTCTTATGGCCCTGCGCCAGGCCATTTATGTCATTATGGGCGCCAACGTGGGCACCACGGTAACGGCGTGGATCCTGAGCCTGACCGGCATCCAGAGCGACAGCTTCTTTATGCAGCTCCTCAAGCCCACATCCTTTACGCCCATTCTGGCCCTGATCGGCGTGGTGCTGTACATGATGGGCAAAAACGGCAAGAAGAAGGATACGGGACTTATTCTCCTGGGCTTTGCCACGCTGATGTTCGGCATGGATACCATGAGCGGAGCCGTGGCAGGGCTGAAGGATATGGAGAGCTTCCGGGAGCTGCTGCTGGTGTTCACCAATCCCATTCTGGGTGTGCTGGCTGGCGCGGTGCTCACGGCTATCATCCAGTCCTCTTCGGCCTCCGTGGGCATTTTGCAGGCCGTGTCCTCCACAGGGCAGATCACCTTCGGGGCGGCCATTCCCATCATCATGGGGCAGAACATCGGTACCTGCGTCACGGCCATGCTCTCCTCCATCGGCACCAACCGCAATGCCCGCCGGGCGGCGGTTGTGCATCTGTCCTTTAATATTATCGGCACGGTGGTGTGGCTTACGGTGTTTGAAGTCGTGCGTGCCCTGGTGGATATCCCCATGCTGGACGGTACCATCGATCAGCTGGGTATCGCCATTGTCCACTCCGTGTTTAATATTCTCTGCACGGCGCTGCTGCTGCCCATGACGGGCCTGCTGGAGAAGCTGGCCTGCCGTATTATTCCCGATCATGCCGGCAGTGACAGCATCCCCGAGCTGGACGAGCGCCTCATGGCCACTCCGGCGGTGGCTATGGAGCGGTGCCACGAGATCACCATGAACATGGGCTTCACCTCGGTCCGGGCCACTCGTAATGCCATGCATGAGCTGAAGAATCATGATGAAAAGCGCGCCGAGAGCATCCGTGAGGATGAGCAGACCGCCGACCGCTACGAGGATGAGCTGGGCACCTACCTGGTGAAGCTGTCCGGCTGTCATTTGAGCGACCAGGACCGGGTGGAAGCGGCGGAACTGCTGCACATGATCGGCGATTTCGAGCGTATCAGCGACCATGCTGTGAATATCCTGGAGTCCACAGAGGAACTGCGTGGCAAGGGCATCGCCTTTACACAGACCGCCATGGAAGAAATGAGTAAAATGTTCGGCGCGGTGGACGAGATCATGGACCTGGCTCTCACGTCCTTCATCCATGGAGACCTCTCCGCCGCTAAGGAAGTGGAGCCTTTGGAGCAGGTGGTGGACACGCTGAAAGAGCAGCTCCGCTCCCGGCATATCCTGCGCCTGCAGGAGGGCAAGTGCAGCATGGAGGCGGGCTTTGTCTGGGCGGACCTGCTGACGGACCTGGAGCGCATCGCCGACCACTGCTCCAACATCGCCGGCTGCGTGGTTCAGATGCAGAAGAGCCGCCTGGACATCCACGGCTATCTGGACGGCATCCGCAGCGGCAGCGAGGAGTATCGTCAGCGGTACGACTACTACGCCCGGAAATATGCTTTGGTCTGAGTCTTGTAAACGCCCGTAAAAGTGTGTATAATATGTGCATACTAAAGTTAGGAGCCAATATCCCATGCTGAAGCATTGTTTGATCGTGTTCGGAGTGTCCATGGTGCCGCTGATAGAGCTGCGCGGTGCGATCCCCTATGGCGTTGCCTTCGGTCTGCCCCTGTGGCTGACCTACTGCATCGCCATCGTGGGCAATATGCTGCCGGTACCTGTCATTTATTTCTTCGCCCGCAAGGTCCTGGTCTGGGGCTGCGATAAGAAATATATCGGCAAATTTTTCACCTGGTGCCTGCAAAAGGGCGAAAAGGGCGGCCAAAAGCTCCAGAAGAAGGCAGGCCGCGGCCTGTTTTGGGCGCTGCTGCTGTTCGTGGGCATCCCGCTGCCCGGCACCGGTGCCTGGACGGGCACCTTGGCGGCCAGTATTCTGGACATGGGCTTTAAGAAGAGCGTGCTGGCCTGCATGGGCGGTGTGCTGCTGGCGGGGCTCATCATGGGCGCCCTGTCCCTTTTGGGCGTGGGCATCTTCACGGCGGCTGCGGCTTGATTTGAACAAGAGGAGGACTGCATATGACATACACCTATCAGCCTCGGGGCGTTTGCTCCCGAAAGATGACCGTGCAGCTGGAGGACGGCATCATCCGCGACGTGCGGGTGGAGGGCGGCTGCAACGGGAATCTGCAGGGCATTTCCCGCCTGGTTATCGGAATGCCCGCCCGGGAAGCCATTGAGCGGATGAAAGGCATCCGCTGCGGCGGCAAGCCCAGCTCCTGCCCGGACCAGTTATCCATCGCCCTGGAGCAGGCCCTGGCAAAAGGCGAATAAGCAATCAAAACATAGAAAGCCGCGGAGAAACCTCCGCGGCTTTCTTACGGCTTAAAAGCCTCGCAGAGTTCGCGTCCGCAGGCGCGAAAAATTGAGATCATTTTTCACCGCGACATGTGCGTGGGGAAAAATACCGCTCAGTCTGCAAGTGTGGAATTTTGCCGCTGCGCGGCAAAATTATGCGCGTAGCGGACTGCAAGCCTTTTGCCGAAAAAACATGTTTTTTCGGCAATTTCAAGCCGCGGAGAAACCTCCGCGGCTTTTTTCACCCCCGCCATCCCCCACGCATAGTATGGAGAGCAACGGGAGCGTGAGAGCGATGGCCTATGATGAGCGAGAGCTGCTGGCCCGGCTCATTCAGTGTGAGGCGGGAGGCGAAGGAGAAAACGGAATGAAAGCGGTGGCCGGCGTGGTGATGAACCGGGTAAACGTCGTCGGCGGGGAGTACGACAGACTGGGCCAGGGGGATCTGTATAACATCATTTTCCAGCCCGGGCAGTTTACCTGCCTGGCGGAGAATATCGCCGGTGTGTATAACCCCCAGAACATCTACAATATGCGGCCCACGCAGGAAAATTACGACATAGCGGACTGGGCCATAGCGGGCAACCGCCTGCCTATTGTGGGGGATGCCCTGTGGTTTTATAACCCCTACGATAAGCCCTGCCGGAGCTATTTTCCCTCCCAGGTAGGGCAGTTCGTGGAGAAGATCGGGCAGCATTGCTTCTATGTCCCGACGGATGCGTATTATGAAACTTGAGTGAGGTGTGATGTATGCTGCAATTACATACGGATCTACAAGACGGAGTTCCGTCCGGCATGAACACCATGCAGGGGAGCATGAGCCCCATCCAGGGGGGCTCTACGCCCATGCAGAGCGGCCTGACCCCCATGCAGACGGACCAGAGCAACATGGCCCTGATCCCCCAGCGGCCGGAGCACATGATGCTTCAGCAGGAGGGGATCGAAACCGTGGAGAACCCCACCGGCACCCGGGATGTGACCAACAGCTCCATCCGGGGTCTGCTGGCCCGGAACCTGGGGTACTATATCGTGGCCAGCTTCCTCATGGGCACCCAGCAGGCCATACAATGGGAGGGGATCCTGGCCAGCGTCGGCAATGACTATTTGGTGATCTACCAGCCGGATCAGAACCGCTTTGTCAGCGGAGATATTTACGCACTGAAGTTTGTAGAGTTCCACGAGGATCAGTCAACCTGCGCCGGTTATCGCCGCCGGGACGCCTTCCAGGGCTGGTAAAAAAAGCTCTCAAAGCGCATTTGCGCTTTGAGAGCTTTTTTATCCCTTCAGCTCGTCACAGTCGAACAGGTCCCAAGGGTATTGCTTCGGCGGCGGCTGGGTGACGTCGATCCTCTCTCCGGTGACGGGGTGGGTCAGCGCCAACCGATAGGACCACAGGGCGGCCGAGCAGTTTGCGTCCTTGCTGCCGTAGCGTATATCGCCCAGCAGCGGCAGCCCCCGGGAGGAGAACTGCACCCGGATCTGATGGGTGCGCCCGGTGTAGAGCCGCACCCGCACCAGGGTCAGCTCGTCGGTTTCAGCCAGCACGCGGTACGAAAGCTTTGCCTCCCGCACGCCCTTGCGCATCCGCTTGACCACATAGCTTTTGTTCTTCGCTGCGTCCCGGAACAGCAGGTCCGTCAGTTCCGCCTCATTTTCGGTCGGATGCCCCCGGAGGACGGCCAGATATTCCTTTTCCACCCGATGCTCTGCCACAGCGGCAATAAGCCGGCCGGTGACGGCCTTCTGCCGGGAAAAGAGCATCAGTCCGCCGGTGATCTTGTCCAGGCGGTGTACGGTGGCGATATAGTCCGGCTGATGCAGCGCGGCATAGTGCTGCCGCAGGAGCCGGGGCATGGAGGCGCCGCTTTCGCTGTCCTCGGAGAGGACGCCCACCGGCTTCACGCACAGCAGCAGGCTGCGGTCCTCATATACGATAGTCAAGTCGTCGTGGGGCATGATGTGTCCTTTCTACCATCGATTGACAAGGGCAGATACGGTTTTGCCGGACAGAAATGCGCCCATACCGCGCCATGCCCCTTGGAAATACGGCAAGTATTCCCTGTGGGGCCTTCCTTGTCTGGACACATTTCTGTGCAGCAAAACTGCTTCGAACCTGCCAGCGATGGATTTTCGAGGGATTTTTGGCTTTCAAGCCGCAGGCGGGCTGGCGCCCGCCAAGGTGAGAAGGATAAAAATCACCGCAAAGACGCGCTGGCAGGCGTATTTGCCCTTGTTAATCGATGGTAAACAAGGCAGACGCTTTATTTGCGTCTGCCTTGTGTTTTTATTTTATCTGCGTCTGCCGCGGTAATTGCGGAAGCCCTTGCTTCTGCTTCGCCGGGACCCGTAGCGGTTCTGGGGCCGGACCTTTTTCGCCCAGATCACGATCAGTATCACCAGCAGGATCACCACCACCAGGAGGATCTTTACCAGCGTCTTGGAGAAGAACCAGGAGATGTAATATTTCCCCTGCAGGAATCGATTCACGCTTACGCTGTCCGCAGCCAGGAGCTTGAAGGTGGCATAATCATATCCGTCATAGGACAGGGTCATTTCGCCCACTTCCTGCTCGGCCTCAATAGGAGCCAGGGCAGTGCCGCCGTAAACGGTGACCTTCCGCTCCAGCATATCGGGGGTGACGTCGCTGGGCAGCAGCACCTCCACATTCTCGGCCGGGTGGACCAGAACGGCGCTGGCCTGCTTGCTCAGGGACACGGGGATCTCCTGGATCAGATCGTCCTTGGTGAACACGGTCTGCGTAGTGAAGCTGTTGTAGCCCCAGTC
Organism: uncultured Oscillibacter sp.; assembly: GCA_945868085.1. GTDB lineage: Bacteria > Bacillota > Clostridia > Oscillospirales > Oscillospiraceae > Vescimonas. The sequence goes on along the minus strand of CAMBKF010000018.1, from coordinate 18,707 downwards.
CAGCAGCGTGGCAGAGTCCACAAAGCTCATGATCTTTGTTTCACCGCCGATCTCCTTTGTATCGCTGCCCAGGACCACGGAGATGAACCGCCGCCCGTCCTTCAGGGCAGAGGCCACCAGGCAGTAGCCGGCCTCGTCGGTAAAGCCGGTCTTCAGCCCATCGGCATAGTCATACAGGTAGCCCAGCATACGCCAGTTGGAGATGAGGGCGTTGGTGGAGTGCAGCTCCCGCACATCGGATTTGTTGGTAGCGGGGACCTCGTAGGACTTGCTGCCGCAGATGGTCATGAACAGGTCGTACTTCATAGCCTCCCGGGCGATGAGATAGATGTCCCAGGCGGTGGTATAGTGGTTGGGATCGGGCAGGCCGTTGGTGTTGGCGAAATGGGTCCCCTCGCAGCCCAGCTCCGTGGCCCGCTGATTCATCAGCGCCACAAAGTCCGTAACGGAGCCGGATACCGCCTCGGCCAGGATGTTGGCGGCCTCGTTGGCGGAAACCACGAGCAGGCAGTAGAGAAGCTGCTCCACAGTCAGCACTTCGCCCTCCTCGATGCCGGCGGTGCTGCTGTCCTCGTCAATGCTGTTGGCCGCTTCATAGGAGGCGGTGATGGGCTGGGAGGCAGACAGGTCCCCCCGGTCCATGGCCTCCAGCACCAGCAGCGCGGTCATGATCTTGGTGATGCTGGCGGGGTAGGCCTTTTCTTTTTCCGCCTTACCGTAGAGCATCCGCCCGTTGGTCTCGTCCATGAGCAGGGCGTTCCGGGCGTCCAGAACCGGCTCCTCCAGCGCATAGGCTGTGGGGGTCAGAAAGAGGCCTGCCAAAAGGACGGACAGCAAAAAAACTGAAAAAAAGCGGCGAATTTTCATGGTCGTTTAACTCCGATTATGTTATAATAAAATATCCCAAACGCAAATGTCGGTCTTTTTATCAAATTATAAACACAAAATAGGGTGTAGTCAACAGTGAAAAAACGAATTCATTTGACAAAAACGGAAATAGCGCTCCTGGCGTTGGCAGTCCTGTTTGCGGTGTCCATGTTTCTGTATAAGGCCTCCCGGACCCGGGAGGGGGACTGGCAGATCACCACAGAGCGGGAGGACCGGCAGCAGCAGGAGATCGTGCCGGTGAACATCAACACCGCCACGGAGGAGGAGCTCATCGCGGTGGAGGGCATCGGCCCCGCTCTGGCCCGGCGCATCATCGCCTACCGGGAGGAGAACGGTCCCTTTCAGACCGTCGACGAGCTGGACAATGTCAAGGGCATCGGCCCGAGCCTGATCGAGAACATACGCTATCTTGTCTGCACGGAGGATAAGAAATGAAAATATTGGTAGTAGACGATGAAAAATTGCTTGTAAAGGGGATCACCTTTAACCTGCAGAACGAGGGATACGAGGTGGAGGCCGCCTATGACGGCGTCACCGCCGTGGACCTGGCCCGGCGGGAGGACTTTGACCTCATCATTCTGGACTGGATGATGCCCGGCAAGTCCGGCAGCGAGGCCTGCATGGAGATCCGTACCTTTTCGGACGTGCCGATCATTATGCTCACGGCCAGGAGTGAGGACAGCGACAAGATCATGGGCTTTGCCTGCGGCGCGGACGATTATGTGACCAAGCCCTTTAATATCATGGAGCTGAAGGCCCGGATCCGTGCGCTGCTGCGGCGCAGCACCGGCGCCCGCCGCCGGGAACAGGAGAGCAATCGCCTTTCCTGCGGCGATTTCGTGCTGGATATGGGGCAGCGGGTGGCCCTGTGCGGCGGCCGGGTGGTGGACCTGACGGCCAAAGAGTACGACCTGCTGGAGGTGCTCATGAAGAATCCCCGCCATGTGTTCAGCCGGGAAAAGCTCATGGACCAGGTGTGGGGCTATACCTATGCCGGGGATTACCGCACGGTGGACGTGCATATCCGCCGCCTGCGGGAGAAGCTGGAGCCGGACCCGGCCCAGCCGCAGTATATACTCACAAAATGGGGGGTAGGGTACTATTTTCAAGATGAAAAGCAGTCTGCAGTTTAAGATCGGGCTGAGTTATTTTGCCATCATCATCGCCGTTCTGGTCATCCTGAATACATACCCGCTCATCGAGTCGCAGAACCTGGTGTTCCGGTCCAAGGAGACCCTGCTCACCGGCAGTGTAAAGGCCATCGAATCTGCCCTGTCCGGCCTGTCGGAGCTGACGGAGGGCAGCGTGGAAAAGGCTCTCTCCGGGCTGGAGGAGACCGGCGTCAGCCGGGTGATGGTCACGGATACATCGGGCCGCGTGCTCTATGATACCCGCCAGCAGGAGAACGCCCGGGGGCAGTACGCCTTTTATACGGAGATCGCCCAGGCCCTGGACGGGAACGATGCCTTCTACTGCGGCTATGACGGCAGCGCATTTTTGAGCCGGGGCGCGGCCCCGGTGGTGTACCGCAGCCAGATCATCGGCGCGGTCTATGCTTATCAGTATGACGCCCAGCAGGGGGCGCTGCTGAAGGACCTGCAGAAAAATCTTATTACCATATCCGCAGTGGTGGCGGTGCTGGTGGTGGGCGTGAGCCTGCTGCTGTCCCGGATGTTCGGCCGGCGCATCAGCCGCCTGCTCCAGGCCATCCGCACGGTACGGGAAGGGTCCTACAGCCACCGCGCCCAGATTAAGGGCACCGACGAGATCGGCCAGATCGCCGCCGAGTTCAACAGCCTCACCGACCGCCTGCAGACCACGGAGGAGGCCCGGCGCCGCTTCGTGTCCGATGCCTCCCACGAGATGAAAACGCCCCTGGCAGGCATCAAGCTGCTGACGGATTCCATACTCCAGACGGAGAATATCGACCCTGCCACTACCCGGGAATTTGTCGCGGACATCGGCTCTGAGGCCAGCCGCCTGGAGCGCATTACCGAGGATCTGCTGCGCCTGACGCGGCTGGACAGCGGCGCTGTAGAACCGGCTGTGTGTGTGGCGGTGAAGCCAGTTCTGGAGCGCGCAGCCCGCATGCTGCAGCCGGTGGCCCGGCAGCGGGAGATCGAGCTGACCTGCCGGGCGGATGAGACCGCCGCCGTGCTGGCCACGGAGGGGGACATCCATCAGATCCTGTATAATCTCATGGAAAACGGCGTGAAGTATACCGCCCCCGGCGGTTTTGTCCATGCGTCCGTTTCCGTGGAAGGGGGCCGGGTGGTGCTCACCGTGTCGGATAACGGCATCGGCATCCCGCCGGAGGATATGCCCCATATTTTTGAGCGCTTTTACCGGGTGGATAAGGCCCGCTCCCGTCAGATCGGCGGCACGGGCCTGGGTCTGAGCATCGTGGGCGACACGGTGCAGCGCCGGGGCGGCGAGATCCGCGTCGCGCCCCGGACAGGCGGCGGCACCGTGTTCACCGTGTCGTTTCCCCAGGCAGAGCCGGAGGTGACGGTATGAAAACAAAACGGATCCTAGCCGCCCTTTTGGTGCTGCTGCTTTTGCTGACGGGCTGTGCCCCCGATAAGACCGACGGCCATAGCCTGCACCTGTTTTACCCGGCGGCGGACTATGAAGCCGGCGGGGATGTGCTCTGCTCCCAGCCGGTGGACTGGTCGGCCCAGGAGAGCGCCGAAACGGCGGACCAGGTGAAAATGGTGGTGCAGCTGCTGCAGAACCGGGAGGGCGGTATGGACTTCACCTCGCCCATTCCGCCGGATGCGGAGCTGCTGGAGTGCAGTGTGTCCGGCGGCGTGGCGGTGCTGAATTTCTCCGCCGGCTACGGCCGCCTGTCGGGCCTTTCTCTGACGGTGGCGGACTACTGCATCACCCTGTCGGCCTGCCAGATCCCCGGCGTCAAGTGGCTGCAGGTCCTGGTGGAGGGCAGACCCCTCTCCGGGCGGACAAACTCATATTTTTCCACGGAGGACGTGCTGCTCACCAGCTCGGAGGACGTGGTGAAGGTGGTGCCTGTAACGCTGTACTTCCCGGATCCATCCGGCACACTGCAGCCGGAAAAGCGGGAACTGCTGATCTACGAGGGCGAGAACCGCTGCCAGCGGGTGCTGCAGGCCCTGGAAGAGGGACCGCAGACCGAGGGCCTGGAAAAGCTGCTGCCGGAGGGGATCAGCGCAGCCGGCGTGTGGATGGATGGGGACATCTGCTGCCTGAATTTCTCCTATGCCGACTACATGGCCCTCTGCGATGTTTCGGTGCGCCAGGACAGTCTGGTCCAGGGTCTTGTGAAGTCCCTGTGCAGCCTGGACGGCGTGGAGCGGGTGCAGATCATGGTGGGCGGAGCCTACCGGACCAAACTGGGCACCGTTGACATCGAAAATCCCATTAAACCGCAGTAGCAGTAAAAGTAGATACGGCGCCGGCATTTGCCGGCGCCGTATCTATTATTGCTTCCGGGCGGTGATGTACTCGTCTCCGGGCCGCCAATAGGGGCAGCTGTCCGCCCGGGCGGTGAGAAACCGGACCATCTCGTCCTCGTCCAGGTCCATTTCGCAGATGTAGTCATCGTACTCCTCGTCATAGGAGTAGTACACGCAGCTTTCACATTTCCCGCCCATGGCAGCCCCTCCTTGTGTTTGCACTTTCTGTTTCCGCCATTATAGGTCCGGTACGCCGGTTCGTCAATCGCTTGGGAGTGCTCATCTGCAACTTTTTTGAAAAATCGGGAAAAATTCAAAGAAAAGTAATGACTTTTCCCCGCCGTTCGGCTACAATAAGGCGAAAGAATCGAACAGGAGGACTTCCTTTTGAAAAAAATCTATGACTCGGTGGAGCGCTTCTGCGCCCGCCATCCCCGTTTTGGCATCCCGAATCTGATGCGCTACATCGTCATCGGCAACGCGCTGGTGTATGTGCTCTCCCTGCTCAGCCGCAATGCGGACGCCGCGGCCCTGGACTTTCTGTCCTTCAACCTCAGCGGTCTTCTCCATGGCGAGGTGTGGCGGCTGGTGAGCTTTGTGTTCGTGCCGGGGTACGGCAGCCCCTTTGCGCTGATCATCGCCCTGTATTTCTACTACTGGATCGGCTCCACCCTGGAGCGGGAGTGGGGCACGGCGAAGTTCACCCTGTACTATGTGGGCGGCGCGCTGCTGACGGTGCTGGGCGTCATCATCACCAGCCTCATCACCGGCAATTATCATCTGACCCTGGCTGGTACGGGGTATGTGAACCTGTCCATGTTCCTGGCCTTCGCGGTGCTGTTCCCGGATATGACGGTGCTGCTGTTTTTCATCATCCCCATCAAGATCAAATGGCTGGCCATCATCGACGGGGCGTTCTTTGCCATTGAGATCGTGCAGTCCATCCTCTCCGGCAACGTGGTGGGTGCCATCACGCCGGTGCTGGCGCTGCTGAACTTTGCCATTTTCGCAACGCCCCATGTGCGCTATCTGCGTCAGAAGGCCCAGTACCGCCATTCGCCCGGCGCGGTGAACTACCGCCGCACGGTGCGCCAGGCCCAGCAGCAGCAAAAGAGCGCACCCTATCACCACAAATGCGCCGTCTGCGGCCGCACGGATACGGACTATCCCGACCTGCAGTTCCGCTATTGCAGCAAGTGCGCCGGGTATCACTGCTTCTGCCAGGACCATATTTTCTCCCACGTCCACTTCACGGAGGAGTAACTTGACGGGGCGGGATTTTTTCGGTAGAATAATACAAATTGTGCAGTGAGGTATGAGTATATGGCAAACGGATTCATTGATAAAGCGCGCATCACCGTCCGGGCCGGCAACGGCGGCAACGGTGCCGTGGCTTTTCACAGGGAGAAATATATAGCCGCCGGCGGCCCTGACGGCGGCGATGGCGGCGACGGCGGCAGCATCATCGTGCAGGTGGATGACAATATGTCCACTCTGATGGACTTCCGCTATAAGCGCAAGTATGTGGCCGGCAATGGGGTGGACGGCCAGGGCGGCCGCAAGAGCGGCAAGGACGGCGAGAGCCTGACCATCCGCGTGCCCCGCGGCACCCTGATCCGGGACGCGGAGACCGGTGAAATTATCAAGGACATGTCGGACAAGGAGCCCTTCGTCCTGTGTAAGGGCGGCCGGGGCGGCTGGGGCAACCAGCATTTTGCCACCCCCACCCGGCAGGTGCCCCGCTTTGCCAAGGCGGGCCTGCCCGGGGAGAGCCACGATGTGATACTGGAGCTGAAGCTCCTGGCGGACGTAGGCCTGGTGGGCTTTCCCAACGTGGGCAAATCTACGTTACTCAGCGTGGTGAGCAAGGCGCACCCCAAGATCGCCAACTATCACTTCACCACTCTCTATCCCAACCTGGGCGTGGTGTATGTGGACGACGGCGTCAGCTTCGTCATGGCGGATATTCCCGGCATCATTGAGGGGGCCAGTGAGGGCGCGGGCCTGGGCCACGATTTCCTGCGGCATATTGACCGGTGTCGGCTGCTGGTCCATCTGGTGGATGTCTCCGGCAGCGAGGGCCGGGACCCGGTGGCAGACTTTGACGCCATCAACGAGGAACTGAAAAACTATTCTCCGGAGCTTGCAAAGCGGCCCCAGATCGTGGTGGGCAACAAGACGGATCTTCTGCAGGATCCGGAGCAGCTGGAGGCCCTTAAAAAGCATGTGGAGGAGGCGGGCTATACCTTCCTGGAGATGTCCGCCGCCACCCACCAGGGGACCCGGGAACTGGTGCAGGCCATCGGGCGTATGCTCTCCCAGCTGCCGCCGGTGGTGGTGTACGAGCCGGAGTATGTGCCCCGCCCGCCGGAGGTGGATACCTCCCAGCCCCTCAATATCCAGGTGGAGGACAACACCTGGCTGGTGGAGGGGCCGTGGCTGCAGCGGCTCATGGCCAACATCAATTTCTCCGACTATGAGAGCCGGATGTATTTCGACAAAATGCTGCGCCAGAGCGGCCTGTTTGACCGGCTGGAGCAGATGGGCATCCAGGACGGGGACATCGTCTCCATGTACGACCTGGAGTTTGAGTACCAGCATTAAATAAAAGACGCGCAGGGAAAACTTCCTGCGCGTCTTTGCCTGTTATTCCGCCGGGAAATCCTCCCGGTCTGCCATGTGCATGATGGATACCTCGTAGGCGGTGCGCTGCTGGGCGGTGCCGCCTTCCACTTTTATGTAGGTCCGGCTCTGGACCCGCCCCTCGGCGCAGAAGCTGTCGCCGGTCTCCAGCTCGGCGGCCTGCCGCGCTAAGAGCCCCCAGCAGATGACCGGCAGGTAGTCCGACCGGCCGCACCGGCGGTTTACCGCCAGCAGGATGTCGCAGATCTCCCGGCCCAGGGGGGTGCTGCGCAGCACCGGGGGCTTGCATACCGCGCCGCACAGGCAGATGCGGTTTGCGGGGCTTGCACCGGGTGTCAGAGTCAGACTCCGGGCAAAAACGGAGAGAATGAGCCGCCGCCCCTGGCCGCTGCGGTTGTTGAATGAGCGCAGCTGGCCCGTTATGGAGACGGTGTCGCCCGCCTGCATTTCCTCCGGCAGCAGGCTTTGGCGCACCAGCACCGGCAGCTCGTCATTCTGTCCGGAAAGACGCGGCACGGACAGCATAAAGCGGTAAAAAATCTCCCCGTGGTTGGTGTGGGACGGTTCCGGGAGCGTGAGCACCTCTCCGCAGAGATCCACGCGGTTATAGCAATCCTCCATGGCATTGACCATTCCTTTCGCTTTGGCGGTAGATTTCCATGGAACACTATATGGCCTTGCTCCGGAGAATATGCTCTTTTCAACCGGTAAAAAATGCGGTATAATAACCACCGATTATAAAATCACACGCGGAAAATGAAAGGAGAATTGACCGTGCGATATAAAGGAAAAGTGTACCGTCCGCCCAGCGAGGCCTACAGCCTCATTGTCCAGGTGACCTATGGCTGCAGCCACAACCGCTGCGCCTTTTGCGATATGTACGATGACAAGCATTTTGCCATGCGCCCCATGGACGAGATCCGGGAGGATTTTGAGCTGGCCCGGCGGGTCTACCGGCATGTGGACCGGGTGTTTTTGGCCGACGGGGACGCCCTGATGCGCAAGACCGATGACCTGGTGCAGATCCTGGGCCTTGTATACGGCCTGTTTCCCGAGTGTGAGCGGGTGACCTGCTACGCCTCGCCCACCAGCCTGCAGATCAAGTCCGAGGAGGATCTGCGCCTGCTGCGGGAAAAGGGACTGAAAATGGTCTACATGGGCCTGGAGTCCGGCTGTGACGCGGTGCTGGAGCGGATGAATAAGGGCCATACAGCTGCCGAAATCATCGCGGCGGGGCAGAAGGCCCGCCGGAGCGGACTGCAGCTGTCGGTAACGGCCATATCCGGCCTGGGTAGCCGGGAACTGTGGCGGGAGCACGCCATAGAAACGGCCCGGGCCTTCAATGCCATGAACCCGGAGTATATCGGCCTTCTGACCTTAATGGTAGAGCCGGGCACGCCCCTGGAAAAATGGGTGCGGGAGGGGAGCTTTTATGTGCTCAAGCCCGTAGAGGTGATGCAGGAAATGGAGCTGTTTCTGCAGCACATTGACAGCCCCGGCAGCGTGTTCCGCATGAACCACGCCTCCAACTATCTCACGCTGAAGGGTACGCTGAACCAGGACCGGGAGCGCCTCCTGCAGCAGGTACGCCAGGGCCTTGCCGGCCACGGCCTGAAAGACGAATTTTTAAGAGGTCTATAAATAGGAAAAGGAAAGCACCGCAGGAAATCCTGCGGTGCTTTTGTTTGATGGAATAGAATGGCTGATAAATGGGAAAATCTGTCAGGCGGCGGTACGGCGGCGGTCAAAATACAGCGCGCCGTACACCAGGCACAGGATCAGCACCAGTGCTGCCAGCGCCACGGTCCCGATGGCACATACCGTTCCGATGCCCTGGGGCAGGAAGAAGGCAATGACTGCCAGACCGAAGCAAATAGCCGTCAGCAGTACGATCAGGTTGCGGATGGTTTTCATCTGTTTCATGTTACATTCCTCCTGTTCTGATTTTATGTACTTAGTATAGCATGCGGAAGGAGATCATTCATTACAGCAACGCTACAATACTATAATGATTCGACTACAAAACAGTAACATTTATGGGATAAAAAAGTATAAAATGTAACCTTTCCTCTCAGACCCTGTTTTGCGCTTGAATTGACCCTGTTTTTTTGGTATAATCCATATGTTATAAAAGAGTGAAGATGGGGGAGTATTGACTTGCACTATTTGAGCAACTTATGGGCGGCGCTGGACTTTGGGTCGCTGCTGGATATGGTGCTGCGCCTGGCGGCAGTGCTGCTGTGCCTGACAGTGCATGAGACCTGCCACGGCCTGGCGGCTTACGCCCTGGGCGACCCCACGGCCCGGCGGGCCCACAGGCTGAGTCTGAACCCCCTGCGGCATATCGACTGGTTCGGATTGCTGATGATGTTTGCGGCGGGCTTCGGCTGGGCCAAGCCTGTGCCGGTGAATCCCAACTACTTTAAAAAGCCCAAGCAGGGCATGGCGCTTACGGCTCTGGCAGGGCCTGTGAGCAATTTCCTGCTGGCGCTGCTCACACTGCTTGCCGCCAGGATATTCTGCGATGTGGCGGCCTATTCGGAGACGAACCAGAGAATACTGGACTTTCTGCTGATGGTGGCGGTGCTGTCCATCGGTCTGGGCCTGTTTAACCTGGTGCCTATCCCGCCGCTGGACGGGTCTAAGGTGCTGTTTGCGGTGCTGCCGGACCGGGCCTATGACCAGCTTATGCGCTATGAGCGGTATGGTATGCTGGTGCTGTTCGCGCTGGTTTTCTTCGATGTGGGCAGCAGCGCCCTATCTAATGCTATCCAGTGGGTGTTTGATTTATTCAGCCGCGTGGTCGGCCTGTAAGGGAGAAAATATTTTGGACAATCCCATATTTAAATTGGAAAAAGTGGTGCAGACCAGGGCGGCGGAATCGCTGGAGGATTTCGAGGGGCCGCTGGATCTGATCCTGTTCCTGCTGAGCAAAAATAAAATCGAGATCCAGGATATTCCCATCTCGCTGATCCTGGACCAGTATCTGGAATACCTGGAAAAGCGGCAGCAGATGGACCTGGAGGTGGCCAGCGAATTTGTGACCATGGCCTCCCATCTTATGTACATTAAGACTCGAATGCTCCTCTCCATTGAGGACGAGGAGGCCCAGAGCGAGATGGATGCCCTGATCCAATCCCTGCAGGAGCGGCAGCGGGGGGAGTGCTACCAGAAGATCCGCAAGCTGACGGAAAAACTGGGCCCCATGAGCGAGTTCGGGCGCAATATCTTTACCAAAAATCCGGAGCCGGTAAAGCGGGGCAAGGTGTTTGAGTACGACCACGAGCCGGGCGAGCTGGCCATAGCCATGCAGGAGCTGCTGGACCGGCGGGATATGGCGCTGAACCCGCAGCTGACGGTGTTTGAGGACATCGTGAAGCGGGAGCCGTACTCTGTGGAAGAAAAAGCCGAAGAGATCGTGCGGCGTGTAAAGCTGGCTGGCATTACACGGTTCCTGCTCCTGTTCAAGGGCAGCCACAGCCGCAGCGAGCTGGTGGCCACCTTTATGGCGGTGCTGGAGCTGTGCAAAAAACATGTGCTGCGCCTGGCCGGCGGGCCGGAGGACTGCATGGTGTCCTGCAGCAAGGAAACCGAGGTGTAATCGGAGGGAATATGGAAATACTGGAAATGAAAGAGATCGAGGCGGCTCTGGAGAGCATCCTCTTTGCCTCCGGCGAGCCGGTGCATATCGACCGCATCTGCCTGGCCCTGGATCTGGACAGACCCACGGCGGAGCTGGTGCTGCAGAAGCTGGGGGACTACTACAGCTTTGAGCGCCGGGGCATACGCCTGGTGCGCATGGCAGACACCTGGCAGCTGTGCTCGGCACCGGAATATGCCGACTACATCCGCAAAGCCTTTGAGATCCGCAAACCCGCCAAGCTCTCCCAGCCGGCGCTGGAGGTGCTGACCATCATCGCCTACTACCAGCCCACCACCCGGGCCTATATCGATCAGATCCGGGGCGTGGACAGCTCGTATACCGTGGGGCTGCTTTTGGAGCGGCACATGATCGAGGAATGCGGCACATTGCAGGTGCCGGGACGGCCCAGGCTGTACCGCACTACCAAGGAGTTCCTCCGGGCGTTCCATCTGAACACCCTGGAGGACCTGCCGGAGATGCCGGGTCTGGAGAACGACGGGCAGCTGCGGCTGGAAAACGACGGGACCATCAGCGAGGACATGAACACCTGACAGAAGCATCTGAGAGGAGGCGGACACGGCTTGACGGCACTGTGGATAGTGGGAATACTGCTGGCGATCTTTTTGGCGGTGCAGCTGAGCCGTGTGGGCGTGCGCCTTGCCTTCGGCGAGGAGCTCCGGGTGACACTTCTGCTGGGGCCCGTGCGCGTGCAGGTGGTGCCAAAAAAGGAAACGGCGAAGAAGAAGCCAAAAAAGGAAAAGCTACCCAAGAAGAAAAAAGAAAAACCCAAAAAGGAGATGCCGAAGATCACGGCCCGGACGGTGCTGGACAGCCTGCCGGAGCTGTGGCGGATCCTGAAAAAGGGGCTGCGGATGACGTTCCGGCGGGTCCGCATTTCGCCCATGGATGTTTCGGCGGTCATAGGCGGGGACGACCCGGCGGACACGGCGCTGCTCTATGGCCGGCTCAGCGCGGCTATGTATGCGGCGATGCCGGTGCTGCAGGAGCTGGTGCGCATGCCGGACCCGCACATCCACCTGGAGCCGGAGCTGCAGGGCGGCGAAACGAAGATCTCGGGAGAGGTGGGTGTGTCCTTCCTGATTTGGGATCTGACGGTCATCGGCTTTGCCTGCGGTGTGCCGCTCATCAAATGGTTCCTGCGACTTCGCAAACAGCCGCCGAAGGCGGAAAACGATACAAAAACGCAGTCTGGAAAGGATGAACAATATGGAAAACAAGGAAAAGACCAACCTCAGCGAAATGATGGAGACCTCCATGAGCAAGGTGCGGGAGATGGTCAGCAGTGACACGGTCATCGGCCAGCCCATTACCACGCCGGACGGCGTGACCCTGGTGCCGGTATCCCGGCTGAGCTTCGGCTTTACCTGCGGCGGCAGCGACTTCGGCAAGCAGGCGGACGGCAAGAATTTCGCCGGCGGCACCGCCTCCGCTGTGAAGGTGGATCCGGTGGCGTTCCTGGTGGTGAAGGACGGTGTGACCCGGGTGATGCCGGTGGCGATCCCCGCCATGGGCACCGCGGACCGCATCATCGAAATGGTGCCCCAGGTCATGGATCGGGTGGAGAACTTCCTGGATAAAAAGAAGGAAACTACCGAATTTTAACTGCGTATACTGTCACCATCAACTGTAAAAAAGGGTGATGGGGATTGAAATTCGCGCGCATGGCCGCCGCCGCGCTGGCGGCATTGCTGCTGCTGACGCAGCGGGTATGGGCTGTGGACCTGTCCGCCACGGCGGCGGTGCTCATGGACTGCGGCACGGGGCAGATCCTCTACGAGAAGAACGCCGACAAGCGAATGCTGATCGCCAGCACCACCAAGATCCTCACGGCTCTGGTGGTGCTGGAGGAGTGCGGGATGCGGCAGGAGGTCCCCGTGACGAAGCGGCACATGGCCGAGGGCTCCTCCATGTATTTAAGGCCCGGGGAAAGGGTGACGGTGGAGACCCTGCTGTACGGCCTGCTGCTGTGCTCCGGCAACGACGCGGCCCTGGCGCTGGCAGATGCCTGCGGCGGGGAAAAGCAGTGCGTCCGGCGGATGAACGACCTGGCCGGACGGATCGGCATGGACAGCAGCCACTTTGAAAACCCCAACGGACTGGACGGGGAGGCACACTACTCCACGGCCCGGGACATGGCGAAGCTGGCGGCTTATGCGGCCAAAAACCCCACGCTGATGCGCATATGCTCCACCTCCGCCGCCCAAATCAGCGGGCGAAGCATGAAAAACCACAACCGGCTGCTGCGGGAGCTGGAGGGCTGCGTGGGGATGAAAACAGGCTATACCAAGGCGGCCGGGCGGACGCTGGTGTCCTGCGTGGAGCGGGACGGGCGGATGCTGGCGGCTGTGACGCTGCAGGACGGCAACGACTGGGCCGACCATGCGGCGCTGTATGCATACGGCTTTGACCGGGTAAACGGCGCGGAAACGGCGGCCTTGCCCGGAGAGAAAAAATATTTATGAGAAAAGGCGGGTGACACCGGTGCGCCAGCGCGTGCAGAAGATCATTGCCCAGGCGGGGCTGTGCTCCCGACGGACGGCGGAGGAATGGATGCTCTGCGGCCGGGTCACGGTGAACGGCGCGGCGGCCCGGCCCGGGGACCAGGCGGACCCGGACACGGACTGCATTGCCGTGGACGGAAAGCCCTTGGCCGGCAGGGAAAAGAAGGTCTATCTGATGCTGCACAAGCCGAGAGGCTATGTGACGACCCTCTCCGATGAATTCGGGCGCAGGACCGCGGCGGAGCTGGTGAAGGACTGCGGCGCGCGGGTGTTTCCCGTGGGGCGGCTGGACATGGATTCCGAGGGGCTGCTGCTGTTTACCAACGATGGCGAACTGATGCAGCGGCTGATCCACCCCAAATATGAGGTGGACAAGCTGTACCGGGTGACGGTGCAGGGCGACTGGAAAAAGGGTACTGAGCTGCTGCGGCAGATGCGCCTGCTGGAAGGGGAACCCATTGCCCCGGCCCGGGTGGAGGTGCTGTCCGGCGAAGGGGAAAAGGCCGTGCTGCAGGTGACCATCCACCAGGGAAAGAACCGGCAGATCCGGCGCATGTGCCGGCAGGCGGGATTGAACGTCCTGCGGCTGGAGCGCATAGCCGAACATGGGATTTTATTAGGTAACTTGCCATGTGGCAAGTGGAGAGCCTTAACAGAGAACGAGGTCAAAACGCTGAAGGGGAGCGATGAACCATGAGCCATAATGTGCTCTATCTGATCCGCACCGGGATGGACGGATTTTCCAAGGGACAGAAACGGATCGCCAATTACATACTGTCCAACTACGACAAGGCCGCCTTTATGACGGCCTGCCGCCTGGGGCAGATCGCCCAGGTCAGCGAGTCTACGGTGGTGCGCTTTGCCTCCCAGCTGGGGTATGACGGCTACCCGGCCATGCAGAAGGCGCTGCAAGAGCTGATCCGGGGCAAGCTCACCAGCATCCAGCGCATTGAGGCCTCCGGAGAGCAGATCAACAGCGGCGACATCGCCGGCAGCGTCATGCAGCGGGACATGGAGACCATCCGCAGCACCATCGAGCGCATGGACCGGACGGAGTTCGATCTGGCGGTGGAGAAGCTGGTGGAGGCGAAGCACATCTACCTGCTAGGCGTGCGGTCGTCGGCGTTTCTGGCGGGGTATCTGAATTTCTATTTCCATTTGATCTTTGAGAATGTGACCCTGGTGCAGAGCGCGGCGGGGGAGATTTTCGACCAGATGCTGCGCATCGGGCCGGGGGATGTGCTGGTGGGCATCAGCTTCCCCAGGTACTCCCAAATGGCGGTGAATGCCGTCCGCTTCGCCCGGGACCGGGGGGCGGATGTGATCGCCGTGACGGACAGCAAAATGTCGCCTATTTACAAGCTGGCCAGCGCGTCTTTGCTGGTGAGCAGCGATATGATCTCCTTTGTGGACTCTATGGCGGCCCCTGTGAGCCTGCTGAACGCGCTGATCATGGCGGTGGGACAGCAGAAAAGCGAGGAGACGGCTGAGTCGTTCTCGGAGCTGGAGCGTGTGTGGTCCCGGTATGGGGTCTTTGGGTATGCGGAAGATGAATAAGGAGATCGTGATCATCGGCGGCGGCGCAGCCGGCATGATGGCGGCCATCGCCGCGGCAGAGCGGGGAGCGGCCGTGCGCCTGCTGGAGCCCAACGAGCGGCTGGGCAAAAAACTGAATATCACCGGCAAGGGCCGGTGCAACGTGACCAATAACTGCCCCGTGGAGGAGCTGATGGCGCATATTCCCCGTAATGGTAAGTTTCTTTACAGCGCCTTGACCCGCTTCACAAGCGCCGATGCGATGGCGTTTTTGGAGGGGATCGGCGTGCCGCTGAAAACGGAGCGGGGAAACCGGGTATTTCCCGTGTCAGACTGCGCTTTCGATGTGTCCGGAGCGCTGAAACGGCGGATGGAGAAGCTGGGCGTCCGGTGGGAGCACGACCGGGCGGTGTCTTTGCTGACGGAGGAGGGCGTAGTCTGCGCCGTACAGGGGGAAAAGAAAGAGTATCCGGCTGCAGCGGTGATCCTGGCCACCGGGGGCGTGTCCTATCCCGGGACGGGTTCTACCGGAGACGGCTATCGGATGGCCGCTCAGCTGGGGCACACCATTGTAGAGCCCCATGGCTCCCTGGTGCCCCTGGTGAGCGATGATCCCTGCTGCGGACAGATGCAGGGACTGGCGCTGAAAAACGTGCAGCTTTCCGCCCGGAACGAGAAGGGAAAGACCGTGTTCAGCGAGTTCGGCGAGATGCTGTTCACCCATTTCGGCGTATCGGGGCCGTTGGTGCTGTCAGCCAGTGCGCATCTGCGGGACTGGGGCAAGCATAGCTATAGGCTGTCCATCGACCTGAAGCCGGCCCTTTCCGAGGAAAAGTTGGAGGAGCGGCTGCTGCGGGAGCTGCGGGAGCAGAGCAACCGGAACATGGAAAACGTGCTTTCCTCGCTGCTGCCCCACAGCATGGTGCCGGTGATGTGCCGGCGGCTGGGGCTTTCCCCGGAGCTGAAGGCCAATTCCCTGAAAAAAGAGCAGCGCCGGGCGCTGCTGCAGGAGTTGAAGCATTTTGGCCTATCCGTTACCGGTCCACGGCCGGTGGCAGAGGCTATCGTCACCTCCGGCGGGATCAAGGTGGGGGAGGTAAACCCCAACAGCATGGAATCCAAAAAGGTCCGCGGGCTTTTCTTCGCGGGAGAGATTTTGGATGTAGATGCTTACACAGGCGGGTTCAACCTGCAGATCGCCTGGGCTACGGGCCGGGCGGCAGGGATCGCCGCCGCAGAAACAGAAGGAGAGAGAGAACTATGAGCGTATATTCCGTGGCCGTGGACGGCCCGTCCGGAGCAGGCAAGAGCACACTGAGCAAGGCTGTGGCCAAGGAGCTGGGCATCGTATATGTGGATACCGGCGCCATTTACCGCAGCATCGGTTACTATATGTATAAAAACGGCATTGATCCCAAAGACGCCGCGGCGGTGGTGGCTGCGCTGCCGCAGATCCGGGTGGACATGCGCTACAGCGATGACGGATTGCAGCACATGCTTCTCAACGGGGAGGATGTGACAGAGCAGATCCGGCTGCCGGAGATCTCCATGTATGCCTCCGCCGTATCCGCCATTCCGGCGGTGCGGACCTTCCTGCTGGAGATGCAGCGGGACATGGCCCGGCGCAGCAGCGTCATTATGGACGGCCGGGACATCGGCACCGTGGTGCTGCCCCAGGCCCAGGTGAAGATCTTCCTCAGCGCGGATGTGGAGGTGCGGGCCCGCCGCCGGACTATGGAGCTGGAGCAACGGGGGACCCCCAAGCCCTACGAACAGGTGCTGGAGGAAATGAAGCAGCGGGACTGGGCGGACAGCCACCGGGAGGCGGCGCCGCTGCAGGCAGCCGCAGATGCCGTGACGGTGGACACCACCCACATGGATTTTCAGCAGAGCAAGGACGCTATTTTACAGGAGATCAGAAAGCGGGTCAGATAATGAGCAGCAAATATTTTGCCACCGTATATGACATTGTGAAGCCTATCGCCACATTCCTGCACCCCATCCGGGTGGAGGGACTGGAGAACGTGCCCAAGGAGGGGCCTGTGCTGCTGTGCCCCAATCACAGCAGCAACTGGGATCCCATTCTGCTCATCTGCGCCCTGGGACGGGAGGCAAACCTGCAGATCATGGGAAAAAATCAGCTGTTTAAGATCCCTGTTCTGCGCACGTTCCTGCGAAAAATGGGCGTATTCCCCGTGGACCGGGGCCACTCCGACATCGGCGCGGTAAAAAGATCCATCCAGGCTCTGAAGGACGGGTTTATGCTGATGGTTTTCCCCGAGGGGACCCGGGTGCGCAAAAAGAACCGGGGCGTGCGGCCCAAGGGCGGCGTGGCCATGATGGCCATCCGGGCCGGGGCCAAGCTGATGCCCATTTATATCGGGACGAAAAAGCGGCTGTTTGCCAGGGTGCCCATTATTTTCGGCAAGCCCTTTACACCGGAGTACACGGGCCGGAAGGGTACGGCGGAGGAATACCAGGCCAACGCCGACGAGGTGGTGCGTCAGGCGTATGAATTAGGGGGAGAAACATGGACGTAATGGTGGCGCAGAGCGCGGGATTCTGCTACGGCGTAAAGCGGGCGGTGGACATGGCCCGGGATACGGCGCGCCGGGGAGAGCCCTGCGTGATGCTGGGCAGCATCATCCACAACGCCAACGTGGTGGCGGAGCTGGAGGCGCTGGGGATGCGCAAGGCGGAGTCCTGGCAGGAGATCCGGCCCGGCGAAACGGTGGTTATCCGCTCCCACGGGGAGAAAAAAGAGGTTTTTGAAAAGCTGGAGGAGCTGGGCGCCCGGTGCGTCAACGCCACCTGCCCCAATGTGCTGCGCATCCAGCAGCTGGTGGCCCAGGCCCAGGAGGAGGGGCGGACCCCCCTTATCATCGGCGAGCCCCACCACCCGGAGGTCATGGGTGTGGCCAGCTGGTCGGAGCGGTCGGTGATCCTGCCGGGACCGGAGGAGCTGGAAAAATGGCTGGCGGAGGACGAAAGCCGCAGGGCTCTGCCCCTGACGGCGGCGGCACAAACCACCTGTGTGCGAACAATTTGGGAAAGTTCTAAAGAAATTTTAAAAAAACAGTGTACAAATGTAAAAATCTTTGATACAATATGTAATGCTACGCATAGGCGTCAAGCGGAGGCGGCCGAACTGGCGGCCAAAGTGGACGTTATGGTCGTTGTCGGAGACCGGAAAAGTGCCAATACCAAGCATTTAGCGGAGATTTGCAGGGAGAAATGCGGACGGGTCGTTCAGATCGAGCGGGCCGGTGAGCTCTCGTCAGACCTTTTTGAAGGATGTCTTGTGGCAGGTCTAACGGCCGGCGCGTCTACGCCTGCGGGCATCATTAAGGAGGTATATACAACGATGAGCGAAGAAATCAAGACCATGGAAGCCAACGAGGAAAGCTTCGAGGAAATGCTGGAAAAATCTTTTAAAACTTTAAATACAGGAGAGAAGGTAACCGGTATTGTGACGGCAGTCGGCCCCACCGAGGTCCAGGTCGACCTGGGCTGCAAGCAGGCTGGCTATATCGCCGTGGATGAGCTGAGCGCTGATCCCAACGTCAAGCCCGAGGATGTGGTGAAGGTCGGCGACGAGATCGAGACCTACATCATCCGCGTCAACGACGTGGAGGGCTATGCTATGCTCTCCAAGAAGCGCCTGGACGCCGTGAAGGTCTGGGAGGACATCGAGAAGGCCCGCGAGGAGAAGACCACCCTGGAGGGCAAGGTCACCGAGGAGAACAAGGGCGGCATCGTCGTCAACGTCAAGGGCGTGCGCGTGTTCGTGCCCGCTTCCCAAAGCGGCCAGCCCCGGGGCGCCGATCTCAGCGAGATGATCGGCCAGACCGTCTCCCTGCGCATCACCGAGGTCAACCGTGCCCGCCGCCGCGTGGTGGGTTCCATCCGTGCGGTGCAGTTCGAGGCCCGTCAGGCTGCTCAGGCTGCCATCTGGGAGAGCATCGAGGTGGGTAAGCACTACACCGGCACCGTGAAGTCCATGACCAGCTACGGCGTGTTTGTGGACATCGGCGGCGTGGA
>CAMBKF010000017.1 GCA_945868085.1 uncultured Oscillibacter sp. | reverse complement strand
AGGTGGCGGGAGTGGTCACGGCCCAGTCACCGAAGGTGTGGCCGGTGGCGGGGATGGCCCGGGTCTCGGTTGCACCGCAGGCGCAGGCGCGGGTCTCCACACCGTCCGCAGTGCAGGTGGCGGGAGTGGTCACGGTCCAGGCACCGAAGGTGTGGCCGGTGGCGGGGATGGCCCGGGTCTCGGTTGCGCCGCAGGCGCAGGCGCGGGTCTCCACACCGTCTGTGGTGCAGGTGGCGGGAGTGGTTTCCTCCCAGTCGCCGAAGGCGTGGGTGTGAGCGGTGCAGACGATGTCTGCCCGGTCGCGGATGCGGATACGGGGGGCTATGGCGGTGCCGTCTTCGAGGGTAAAGGTGTTGTCATAGGAGGCAAGGCCCGTAGCCTCGATGGCGCAGCCCACGGCGGCGTTCTGAACATCCTGGGAGGTGGTGATATAGCCGTCGATGAACACCCGGGCCACATTGCCCTGGGCATCCCGGACCAGGATGGTCTGGATCAGGCCGTTGGCCATCTCGATGCCGGTGACATAGCCCTTGAGGGTGATGAGCTGGCCCAGGACGGAGCCGTCATTCACCTGGGCGGCGGTGACCACCTTGGGCTCCACGGGGGTCTCGTGGCCCAGCTTCCGGATCTTGGTCACGGCCAGCTGGCGCTCGCCCTGGTAGGAGCTGGTGGAGCCGCTGATGCGGAGCTTATCGCCGATCTGATAGTCGCCGGCCACGGGGAAGCAGTTGATGCCGCCGGTCTCGTCCTGGATATAGATGCAGTCAAAGAAGGCGGTGTTCTTATCATAGCCGGAGGCGTTGGAGGTGACGATACCCTCAACGGTGTACTTGATGCCCTCCTCGTCCGCATGGACCTCGGCGATGGTGCTGATCTTGGGGGGATTGAGATAGTTGATCAGGTTCTCGCAGATCCTGTAGTTGGAGTAGTTCTTCTCCAGGGTGTTATCCAGCTGGGACTGTACCTCGAAATTGGAGAGGAAGGCCGCGCCGGAGACGATGACCATGCCCTTGCCCTCCAGCTGCTCGGTGGCCATGACCAGCAGGCGGCTGTCGTTCTCGGCATAGGTGTACTTGGGGGTGCCTGCGCCGCCTCTGCCGTCCTTATCCACGTCCACAGAATTGGTGGTGGCGTGGCCGTAGACCACGGGGGAGACGGTGGCGGGCAGGGTGGAGGTGGGATTGCCGCCGGCATCCACGGCATAGATGGAGGCGCCGCCGTAGTGGCTGAAGCGCTCGGTGTACATCTTGTCGTAGGGATGATCGGCGTCTACTTCCACGCCCTCAACCAGGAAGTTATCCATGTTGTAGTCGCTGAAGTACAGTCTCCACTTATCCACGCCGTCAGCGGCGCTGCGGGTGTCGTCATAGGTGGCGTCGTCGCTGATGCGGAGGCTGGAGCCCAGAGCTGCCAGGACGTCGTTCTGGGTCTCGGCCATGTGCTTGGTATTGGGGTTATTCTGGATGACAGGATAGTTCTCGTAGTTGTCGCTCCAGCCGGCCAGGATGACCATGCCGCCGGCGTCATTAAACGCGGCAATGGCGGCGAGCTCCTCCGGGCTGTAGGTCTTGGGATCGGCCTGGGCCTCAGACGAGCGGCGGCTGGGGGCGGTGAGGACGATGGCCTTATACTTGGAGTTGGAGCAGGCGGCGATGAGGTCCGCGCTGGTGTTCAGCTGGACGGTGCGCACGCTGTACTCCGCAGCCAGGTTGCCGAAGTTGCCCATGCTGTCCTTATAGTTGCCGGCTACATACTCATTATAATGAGAGGCATCGATGCCGATGTAGACCAGCTTGCTGGCATCCAGCACGTCCAGGCTGATGGTCTTGGTGAAGGTGTAGTCTTTCCCGTTCTGATTCACCACGGCGGTGACCAGGACGGTGGCAACACGGGCCTGGTCGGGGATCCACTTAAAGGGAATGTCCAGGGTGCTGCCGGCAGCGATGGTGTAGCCGGCCTTGTCGGTGCCGATGACCGTGCCGCCGATGCTGTAAGTCAGGGAGGTGACGGTGGCGTCGGTGTTCTCGCTGTTGAAGAGGGTGGTGGTCAGGGTCAGCTCCTCGTCGGTGACGGGGGTGGCGGTGCCGCAGGTCATGTTGGAGATACCCAGTTTCAGGCTCTCGCCCACCCACACGGGGGCGGTGACAGCCAGGTCGCCGTCTTCCTGGGTGACGCGGATGAAGTAGTAGCTATACTCCGGAGCCAGGGTGACGGAGAGAGTGCCGTTCTTCAGCTCGGCGGGATCGTCCCAGACATGGGCCACCTTGCCGGAGTTGACCACCACTTCCACCTTGGAGATGGAATCGGTGCGGTCGGGATCGTAAACGCTGACCTCGATGTCCAGCTTGCCGGGCACCGTCTTGATGCTGGAGCCCATCATGAGGCCGTTGACGGTGTAGCCCAGCTCCAGGTTCTTGTCCTCGGTGGCATACACACGCATGGCGCGGATGGCGTCATAAATGCCCTCCTCGGTAAAGTTATCGGTGAGGATAACGTCGCGGGCGTCGTTGGCGTTGCCCCAGCGGCCCTGATGGTTATCCTGGTTATTGGTGGGAGCCAGGTGCCAGCCCTTATCCAGAGCCATGATGTACTGCTCATAGCTGGGATAGTAGCCGCCGGCGCCGATCTGGCCTTCGCCGTTACCCACCTCGACCATATACATGCGGCTGTCAATAACGGAATCCCAATAGCTGAAATCCTTGAAGTTGCCGAAGGTGGTGCCGGGGTGGTTAAACTGGCTGATGGAGTTTGCGCCCTCGGTCTGGCTCAGCAGGGCGTAATAGGCCTTCATGCCGGCGTCGTCGGTCTTGTTGTTCAGGGTGCCGTTGTTGCGGGAGACCACGCCGGGGGTGTTGAAGGTGTTGATATGGCCGGGGCCGCCGGACCAGGTCATCTCGAAGCCGCCGATGGCCACCATGCTGCCGGCGTTGTCCTCGTTGAACTGGGCGATGGTGTCCTTGTAGGTCTTCCAGCTGTGGCTGGCATCGGAATCCTTGACCAGGGAGGTGTTATAGAGGGCGGCCTCCACATTGGGGGCATTCTTGGAATCGAAATAGTTGGAGTGGTCGGTGAAGGCCACGAACTGGACGTTGGCGCTGACGGGCAGGTTCTTGATATAGCTCAGGGCGCTGTCCAGAGAGCCGGAGCCGTCGGAATACTGGGTGTGGCCGTGGAGCTGGCCGAAGTAGAGCTGATAGGTGGCCTTGCCTACGGTGAAGGACCAGCTGTACTCGGCAGACTTGCTGTCGGCGCGCTTGGCGGTGACCTTGACGTCGACCCGGCCGTCCGCCATGTCGGCGTCGGGGGTGTAGGTGACGCGGCCGTCCTCGTATGCTGCAGTCACAGCCGTATCGTTCACGGTCATGGTGACGGCGACATCGTCACCGGCGTTGGCCAGAGCCACGGAGATCTCGGGCCGCTTATTGTCGCCGGTCTGGCCGCCCCGGGCGGGCAGAGGATCGGAGAAGACGGGCTCATCCTTGACGGGGATCTCAGCGGTGCCGGAGATGTCCGCGCCCTTGCCGTCCTTACCGCTGACGGTGACAGTGAGCTTGTCGCCCTTTACGGATGCCCCGGGGATGGTGACGGTGTAGGTGCCGTCCTCGCCCTTGGTGACGGTGAGGGCGGTGCCGTTCAGCGCGGCGGTCATGTCACCCTCCACGCCGAAGGGGGCGTCCACGGTGAAGGTCAGCTGGTAGTCCTGCCCCACATAGGCCGGGAGCACGGTGCCGAAGTCGATGGCGGGCATGTTCACGATGCCGCCATCCACCTTGGTGCCCTCTGCCACGGGGTAGAAGGAGAAGGAGTAGATGGTGTAGTCGGTGACCTTATACATGGAGTAGACCTTGAAGCTGTCGCTGTAATACTCCAGCCACTGGCTGTGGCCGCTGTACTTGGCGGTGCGGTGCTCCATCTCGTAGCCGCCCACGCCGCCGGAGCAGGTGCGGACCAGCCAATCGGCGTCGTCACTGGCAGTCTGGGTATAGAAGGCATTGTTGCCGGTGCCGTTTGCGCAGAGATAGCCGTAGGTGTCGTTGCGGAAACGGTAATACTCGCCGTTTTGCTCCACAGTGAACACCACGGCGCCGTTGGCGCAGACAGCCTTGCCGTCCTCAATGGTGGCGGCCGCCTTGTTGATGGCGGGACTGCTTTCGTTATCGTTCTGCGCGGCCAGAACAGCCTGGGCGTTCTGGTTGTAGATGACCACCTGGCTGCCCACGGTGAGGGGACCGGTGGGGGTGGGAGGCTCGGGGTCGGAGCCGCCGTCATCCACTACCAGGTAGAACTGCTGGGCAAACAGGGCCTCATCGCTGATCCTGCTGTAGCTGCTCCAGTTACCCTTGTCGGCATACCACTCCAGGTAATTTCCGCGGACATTGTTCTTAATATAGAAGCAGTCAGCGGTTTTGGCGTTTTCAATGGTCCAGGCGGTGTTCGCCTTATCCAAAGGCGTGCTGCCATAGCTCGTATCCATGGACAGCTTCTTGCCATCGGCGGTGGAGAAGGTGTAGGTGCCGTCGGCGTTGACGCCCACGGTCCAGATGTCCGCCTTGGTGTAACCGGTGAGCTTGCCGTCTGCAATGGTCACATCGGTGCCCTTGTTATAGAAGCCGCTGTACTCGCTGGACAGAGCCTTGCCATTAGCGGGGTTGAAGATGACCACTGTATCGCCATCGGACAGGCTGGTGACGATGCCGCTCTCCCGGACCTTGAAGAAAGCCTGAGCGAACAGGGCCTCATCGCTGATCCTGCTGTAGCTGCTCCAGTTGCCCTTGTCGGCATACCACTCCAGGTAGTTGCCCCGGACGGCATTTTTAATATAGTAGCAGCCGTCAGTGGCAGCCTTCTCAATGGCCCAGGCGGTGTTCACCTTATCCAAAGGTGTGCTGCCATAGCTCGCATCCATGGAGAGCTTCTTGCCATCGGCGGTGGAGAAGGTGTAGGTGCCGTCGGCGTTGACGCCCACGGTCCAGATGTCCGCCTTGGTGTAACCGGTGAGCTTGCCGTCTGCAATGGTCACATCGGTGCCCTTGTTATAGAAGCCGCTGTACTCGCTGGACAGAGCCTTGCTATTAGCGGGGTTGTAGATGACCACCTTGTCGCCGTCCTTAAAGAGGGCGGTGGGCTCCGGCTCAGGGTCGGGGGTCTCGCTGCCGGAGTCGATCACCAGGTAGATCTGCTGCTCGAAGGCATCGCCCGTGCCGGTGTAGGCGCTCCAGGTGCCCTTGGAAGCATACCACTGGAGGCGGTATTTGTCGGTGCGGGTGGCGTTGTCGATGTAGAAGGTGGCATCCTTGCCGTCCACGGCGCTGATCTTCCAGCTGTCGTTGACCTTGCCCACGGGGGTGCTGGTGTAGCCGGTGTCCATGGAGAGCTTCTTGTCGTCGGCGTTTGCAAAGCTGTAAGTGCCGTCGTCATTGATACCCACGGTCCACTTGTCCACATCGGTAAAGCCATCAAGCTTGCCTTCCGCAAGGGTCACATCAGTGCCCTTGTTATAGAAGCCGCTGTACTCGGTGGACAGGGTCTTTTTGTAAACGGGGTTAAAGATCACGACCGTGTCGCCATCCTGCAGGGTGGTCAGGTCTGTGACGATGCCGCTCTGACGGGCGGGGGAGACCTCCAGCCGATAGATGCTGGGCAGCAGCATGCTCACGTTGGTGGCCGAGGTGTAGTTCAGGAACCGGGGAGACTTGACGTTGTACAGGATGCGGCCGCAGGCCGAATCCGTGCTGGCCACAGTGGCCAGTCCGCTGTCGTCAATGGCGATGGTCCATGTACCGGTTCCCTTGCCGGTGTTGTTCAGCGCCTTGGCATCAGCGGTATAGATCTGCTTGCCGTCGGACGCGGTGAGCGTCCACTTGCCGGCCTCGCCGCCCAGCGTGAAGATCTCCACGGTGTCTGCCGGGTCAGTGGGGTTGGTTTCAATACTTGTGAGCAGCTTGCCGGACAGGCTGCCCGCAGCGTAGGTCTTGCCGTTGGCAGACGCCGCGAGAATGATCTGGTCGCCGGCTTTCAGCGTGGAGGCGTCCGTTATCAGCGTTGCCTTCGGCGTTGTGTCTGCAAACACCGCTGTGGGCAGCAGCGACAGCAGCATCACCAGTGCCAGCAGCACGGATAGCAGACGTCTGCTATGTCCTCTCTTCTTCAAAATCTGATCCCTCCTATTCATTTTGCACGGTGGTCTGCCCCGGGCGCCGGTGCTCCAAGGGCGGTTTCAGCTCTCACTGTAACAGCGCAATGAAAAATCCAAAACCGTACTTGTGTAAAAGCTGCGTGAAGTGCGCAGATAGAAAAAGCCGCCCATCCCGCGCAAGGCGGGCAGGCGACCCTTCACAACCGATGCTGTATTGCCGAGAGGGGATCCGAGTGACCAGGACAGAAGGCTGTGAAGGATACCGGAGATCTGGAGCAAACTCTTCGTGTGGATACCTATATTGTACCACAAGCTGCCGGGGATTGCCACCCTTCTTTTTTCGTTGGAGTGAAAAAATATCGGCAAATTTTTGCTGAATCCTCCAAAAAACAGAGGACTTTTCCTCCGGCGGATGCTCTTGACAGACGGCCCGGAACTTGCTATGCTGAATAAAACAACGAGAGGGAGGAAACTCCTATGAAGAACGGGAAGAAGATAAATCCGCTGGATGTGCGCGTCTGGTGGGGCAAAAATCGCCTCAGCTGCATCATTCTGGCGGCCGCGGTGGTGGTGTTCATCATCGTCCGGGCCCTGGCGGTGACCCATGAGCAGCCCCAGCCCCGGGGCGAGGATTACGCCGAGTATGAGACCGCCGTCATCACCGACATCCTTTCGGACAGCACCGAGCCCGACGCCGTATCCGACGGCGGCTATCGGGGCGAGCAGCTGCTGTTGGCCGAGATCCGCACGGGCCAGTACAAGGGCGAGACCATGCAGGTCTACAACTATGTGGGGCCTCTGTACGGCCAGGCTCTGAAAACGGGCCAGCGGGCGGTGGTGCTGATCTCCACTTATTCTGACGGCAACCACACCGCCACGGTGTATGAATATGACCGGGCCGTGGGCCTGGCGGTGATCGTGGGTCTGTTTTTGCTGGCCACGGTGGCCGTGGGCGGCAAGGTGGGCGCGAAATCCCTGGTGGCCCTGGCCGTCACGCTGGTGTGCCTGTTCTTTGTGATGATCCCCCTGCTGATGAAGGGCGCGCCCACGCTGCTGACGGTGTTTCTCGTCTGCGCGTATATCACCGTCGTGACCATGGTGATCCTGGGCGGCGTGAGCAGCAAGACCGTCTGCGCGGCGCTGGGTACCATCGCCGGCACGGCCCTGGCGCTGCTGTTCGGCCTGCTGGCCCAGGGCCTGCTGCGCATTGACGGCCTGCGCCTGACGGATGTGGAGCCGCTGCTGCAGCTGCGGCAGACGGGCACGCCCCTGGGCCTGCGGGGCCTGTTGGTGGCGGGGGTGGTCATCAGCGCCCTGGGCGCGGTGATGGACGTGGCCATGAGCATATCCTCCGCCCTGACGGAGGTGCATACCGTGGCCCCGGACCGCAGCGGCAAGGATCTTTTCCGCTCGGGCATGAACATTGGCCGGGACATGGTGGGCACCATGACCAACACGCTGATCCTGGCATTTTTGGGCAGCGGATTGGTGTTTATCATCTACCTGTGCTCCCTGGGGCTGGATCCCCGGCAGCTCATCAGCTCGCCCTATATGGCCACGGAGGTCATCAGCGGCATCGCCAGCAGCATCGGCGTGATTCTGGCCGTCCCGCTGACGGCGCTTATTACCTCCCTGCTCCTGGGCGGGAAGAAAGCCGCCCCGCTGGCAAAATAAAAGCTTCCCAATAAAATAACTATAAAGCCCCCGGCCAACCGGCCGAGGGCTTTAAACTGCGTATTTCCTGCTTATTTCTCGCCTTTGCGGCTTTTGAACACGGTTTCCGGGGCGTGGATCACCACCCGGGTGTCCTTCTGCACGGAGCTGGTGAGGAAGGCGTTGCCCCCTACCACGCTGCCCCGGCCGATGGCGGTGTTGCCGCCCAGAATGGTCGCGCCGGAGTAGATGGTCACATCGTCCTCCACCGTGGGGTGGCGCTTGCCGAGCTGGGCGTGGTGCCCGTCCCGGGTGGACAGAGCGCCCAGGGTCACGCCCTGGTAGAGCTTCACCCGATCGCCGATGATCGAGGTCTCGCCCACCACGATGCCCGTGCCGTGGTCGATGAAGAAATAGTCGCCGATCTGCGCGCCGGGGTGGATGTCGATGCCCGTGTGGCTGTGGGCGTACTCGGTCATCATCCGGGGCAGAATGGGGATCTTCATGTCGTAGAGCTCGTGGGCCACCCGGTACACCAGGATGGCGAACAGGCCGGGGTAGGAGAACAGGATCTCCTCCCGGGAGCCGGCGGCGGGATCGCCGTCGAAGGTGGCCTCCAGGTCCAGCTGGACCTTTTGGGCGATCTTGGGGAGCCGGGTCACCATTTCGGTGGCCAGCTCCGCGGCCCGGTCCTCCTGCTCCTCCGGCAGCGTCAGGGCGATCTGCCGGAAAAGCTGCTTTTCGATGCGCTCTAAGAGCAGCGCGGCATAGTCCTCCGGGGCCAGGCTCATGAGAGCCGCCTCCCCGTAGTAGGCGGGAAAGATCAGCCGCCGGATGTCCTTTATGAGCAGGATCACGGCCTGCCGGTCCGGGAGCCGCAGCTTCTTGCCGTACAGCGGCACGGAGCCTGTGTTGTAGGTTTGCGCCATGGCCTTGGCTGCGGCGCAGATATGGCTTTCACTCATCATAAATCACTCCTGAAACAGCGGTGTGGAAAGGTAACGGTCGCCGGTGTCGGGCAGCAGGGCCACGATGATCTTGCCGGCGTTCTCCGGGCGGCGGGCCAGTTCGCCCGCGGCGTGCAGAGCGGCGCCGGAGCTGATGCCCGCCAGCACGCCCTCGGTGCCGGCCAGCAGACGGGCGGCGGCATAGGCGTCCTTCTCCCACACGGGGATCACCTCGTCCACCACGCTGCGGTCAAAGTTCTCCGGCACGAAGTTGGCGCCGATGCCCTGGAGGCCGTGGCTCCCGGCTTTGCCGCCGGAGAGCAGGGGGGGAGGCGGCGGGCTCCACGGCCACAATCCGCACGTTGGGGTTCTTCTCCTTCAGGTAGCGGCCCACGCCTGTAACGGTGCCGCCGGTGCCTACGCCGGCCACGAAGATGTCCACCTGCCCGTCGGTATCGTGCCAGATCTCGGGGCCGGTGGTGCGGTAATGGGCCCGGGGATTGGCGGGGTTATCAAACTGGCCGGCCAGGAAGCTGCCCGGGGTCTGGGCGGCGATCTCCCAGGCCTTCTCCACGGCGCCGGCCATGCCGTCCTTGGCGGGGGTCAGCACCAGCCGCGCGCCATAGGCCGCCAGCAGCTGCCGGCGCTCCACGCTCATGGATTCGGGCATGGTGAGGATGACTTGGTAGCCCCGGGCCAGGCCCATGGCCGCCAGACCTATGCCGGTGTTGCCGGAGGTGGGCTCCACGATGGTGCCGCCGGGCAGGAGCTTGCCCTCTTTTTCGGCGGTCTCGATCATTTCCAGGGCCACGCGGTCCTTTACAGACCCGGCGGGATTGAAGGATTCCAGCTTGACCAGCACGGTGGCGGGCAGCCGGAGCTGCTCCATGTAGCGCACGGGCTGCAGCAGCGGTGTGTGACCGACCAGTTGGGATGCAGAGCGATAAATGTTCACAATGATCTTCCTTTCTATGTGGGGCAGGAGGTGCCGACGCATCCAAAAATAAAAAGCAGAGGGTGCGTCATGCACCCTCTGCCGGTTGGTGAACAAAATGTGTGCCCGGAAAAATCAATCCTCCGGCGAACCAGCAGAACATACATGACCAAAATGCGCGCAACAACAACAGGCCATACAGATGGCCTTGCCGCAGTTGTTCATGGCAAAACGGTTCATGTCCGTCCTCCTGCTTTCTTATTGCACCCTAAAGTATACGGAATCCCATGGGGAAATGCAACTGGCAAACTGCACAAAATATATCCTACTTTTTTTATAGGCTATCCGCGTACCTGGCGAGGATGGCGTCGTAGACCCCATTGGCCCGGATGTTGGCCAGGCCCTGATTGAACAGCTC
Source organism: uncultured Oscillibacter sp. (assembly GCA_945868085.1). Taxonomy (GTDB): domain Bacteria; phylum Bacillota; class Clostridia; order Oscillospirales; family Oscillospiraceae; genus Vescimonas. The sequence goes on along the minus strand of CAMBKF010000017.1, from coordinate 30,891 downwards.
CAGAAACGGCTGATCCTTTTCGTCGCAGATGGCCACACAGTAATCGGAGGCTGCGCCCTCGCTGCCGGGAACCATTTCCAGGGCCACGCCGCCGGCGATGCTGTCCCGCAGGGCGGGGGTATCCTCAAAGCAGGCGGCCGCCTGGCCCTTCAGTACCGCCGCGTACATGGCGGGGGAATCGCTGAAGGTGGCGATGGAAAAGCCGTATGCATCCTTCACGCTCTCGGCGTAGGCGGCGCCCAGTGTGCCGGAGACCACGGCCACGGCCTTGCCGGCCAGGTCCGCCAGGGTGTTGGTGTCGCTGCTGGGCTCCATGGCCATGCTCTGGGTCACGCCGTCATAAAAGCTCTGGGAGAAGTACCATCCGCCGTCTATCCGGTCCTGGGAGCTGGCGATGCTGCCCATGAGGACCTGGGCCTGGTGGGAGGTGAACACACCCATGGCGGTGTCCCAGTCCGAGGGGCGCAGCTCGTACTGGAAGTTCTGATCCCGGGCGATGGCGTCCAGGATCTCCACATCCAGGCCTGCGGCTTTGCCGTCCGCGTCGGCGTACACGAAGGGACTGAAGTCCCCGTCTACGGCGATGATCCAGGTGGTGCGCTGCTTTCTATCGCCGCAGCCGGCCAGCAGGGCCGCCGCCATCAGCACACACAGAATAAATGAAACGATCCTTTTCATAGAGCATTCCTCCGAAAGCGCTCATGCGCTTCAGCGCGGCGAAAAGATTTTACGCCACGCTGCCTACGTTATTGAAGCTTTGAAAAAGCTTCAATAACGATGATTTGAATGGTGAGGGACACCCTTCTTGGGTTTCCCTCACACACCCTTCCTTACCGTTGTCGTTAAATAGCTTGGGTGCGGCTGCACTCTTTTATATCCCGGCTGTTTTTCGTTTTTTCAGGCTGTCCCACACCGGGCGGGCGAGCAGCAGGCCCAGCTCCGCCACGGCGATGCCCGCAAAAATATCCACGAGCACATGCTGCTTTACCAGCACCGTGGAGGCGCACACCAGCAGCGAGAACACAAAGTTCACCCATTTATACCACCGGGGCACCTTTTCGCATTTCACCAAGAACCGCCAGCACAGCCAGGAATCCAGGCAGTGGATGGACGGGAACAGGGCCACAGGCGTGTCTGCCGCGTAGATGGTGCGGGTGAGCCAGCCAATGAGGCCGCTGCCGCCGGCCTCCGGCCGGGCGATGGTGGTGGGCAGCAGCAGAAAGATCACAAAGCACAGGGCCTTGGCGATCATGTCGGCGGTGATGCAGCGGCGGCAGTGGTCCCGGCTCTCCCGGGCGGCCAGGATATAGTTCAGGCCCCAGGAGAGATATGCTCCCCAATAGATCAGCATGAAGAAGGGGATAAAGGGGATCTTGCCGTCCAGCGGAATGGACAGATCGTAATGGAAGCGGCCGTCCGTCAGCAGCTTGGCCAAAAAATACAGACCCAGCTGCCATGCCAGGGCGCCCAACAGCCAGGGAACGGAGTACCGGGGGACCAGCTTCCCCAGCTGCAATTTTTCTTTCATAGTATGACCTCCCTATGTGTCCCTATACTATACATGACTTTAACGCGTTTTGCAACCGGGAAGTGGAAGGACCTCCCGGCAGGAAACAAGGCTCAATTCCCGGCGGGCCGGGCCAGGGTCACGGTAAAGGTGGAGCCCTTGCCGGGCCGGGAGAACACCTCGATCCGCCCGCCGCACAGCTCCACTGCCCGCCGCACGATGGACAGGCCCAGGCCGTTGCCCCGGCTGTCCGGGTACGGCTCGGCCCGGTAAAACTTGTCGAAAATATGCCGCTGGGTCTCCTCGTCCATGCCGATGCCGGTGTCGGAGACGGACACGGTGATCTCGTCCTCCCCCTTGCGCAGGACTACGGTGATCTGCCCGCCGGCGGGGGTGAAGCGGATGGCGTTGGAGATGAGGTTGGACCAGATGTGCTCCACCAGCTCCTCGTTGCCGTAGTAATCCGCCGGATCCAGGTCCCCCTCCACCGTCAGCCCCTTTTGCAGCCAGCTCCGCTCCTGCTGGTGAATGCACTGGCGCAGCTGCTCGTCCAGGCTGTATACGGTCTTGCCGGAGACGATCTCCGTGTTCTCGTACTGGGTCAGCTCCAGGATATGGGTGCTCATGGCCGCCAGCCGCTCCGACTGGCGCACGATGGTGTCCGTGTAGGTCCGGCGCTGCTGGTCCGTCAGGTCGCTGCTCTGCAGGAGCTTGGCAAAGCCCCGGATAGAGATGAGGGGCGTTTTGAACTCATGGGAAAAGGTGTTCACAAAGTCCGACTGCAGCAGCTCCACGCTGCCCAGCTCCTCGGCCATTTTGTTGAAGCTGCGGATGTACTCCGCCACCTCGCCCCGGGCGCCCCGCAGCTCCACCCGGACGGAGTAGTCCCCGGCGGCCACCGCCTGGGTGGCGGTCATCAGCCGGGAAAGGGGGGCTAGATACCCCCGGAAAATGAAGATGGCCAGCAGGGTGCCCACTATGGCGCTGACGGAGAGAATAAGAATGGGCCACAGCAGGGTGTAGTCGCTCTCGTCCAGCCGCACCAGCTGCTGTACCAGTGAATAAATACCCAAAGCCAGGGTGGCATATACCACCACCAGCCCCAGCACCAGCAGAAACATGGTCCACAGGAGCCTGGCAGGCGGGTTTTCCTTCTTACCTTTATTTCTGCGCATTTTCATCCTCCCGGGGCATCCCCATGTAGCCGAAGCCCCGGATAGTCCGCAGCTCAAAGTCCGGATTGCCCCGGAATTTATCCCGGAGCCGGGAGATATAGACCTCCACGGTGTGCTCGTCCACGTCGCTGTCCAGGTCCCAGATGTCGTCAATGAGCTGGCGCTTGGTGAAAAGGGTTCGGGGATAGCTCAGCAGCTTCAGCAGCAGCATGAACTCCTTGGCCGTGAGCTGCTGGGTGCCCTGGGGGGTGATGACCTGCAGGGCGCTGCGGTCCAGGACCGTGCGGCCCACGGTCAGCCGCCGCTCCGCTGTGCTGCGGTAGCGCCGCAGCAGGGCCTCCACGCGCCAGAGCATTTCCTCCTCATCTACGGGCTTGACCATGTAGTCGTCCGTCCCCGCCCGGAAGCCCCGGCGCTTGTCCTCCTGGGTCACCCGGGCCGTCACCATGAGCACCGGCAGGTCGCAGTTGCCCTCCCGCAGGGTTTGGGTAAAGGCGATGCCGTCCATCCGGGGCATGGTGATGTCCACAATGGCCAGGTCGCACTGGAAATGATCCATGACCTCCAGGGCCTCCACGCCGTCCCGGGCGGGACAGGGCTCATAGCCTGCCCGGCGCAGCACCTCGCACATGAGCAGGCGGGTGCTCTCGTCATCCTCGGCTACTAAAATTCGAAACATGCAGGCCCCTCCTCAACTTTTTTTGCGATTCTTTTACGATTCTATCACATCCCCCCCGAAAAATCGAGCTTTTTTGAGCTTGTGTTGAGGTTGGCCGGGTATACTGACCCGGAGACAGAAGAAAACAGGAGGAACCGCTTCATGCCCAGACCCGTTTGCATCACCTATGACAGCACCTGCGACCTGACCCCAGCGCTGCTGGAGCGCTTTCAGATCCGCACCGTGCCCCTGACCATCCAGACCGGAGAGCGCATTTTCCCCGATGACGGCCACTACACCTCCGAGGATCTCTATGCCGATTTCCGCAAGGACGGCACCCTGCCTAAGACGGCGGCGGTGAGCCCGGAGCAGTTCAAGGAGTTTTTCGGCGCCATTCTGGCGGAGGGGTATGACATCGTTCACATCGACATCAGCGCGGACCTGTCCGGCACCTGCCAGAACGCCCTCATAGCCGCAGCGGAGCTGGAGGCGGGGCGTATCCATGTGGTGGACAGCCGCCAGCTCTCCACCGGCGGCGGTTTGCTGGCCCTGCAGGGAGCCAAGCTCCGGGATGCGGGCATGGCGGCGGGAGATATTGCCGATGCCCTGCGCCGCCTGGCGCCCCACAGCGACACCAGCTTCGTGCTGGATACCCTGGAATATATGTGGAAGGGCGGCCGCTGCAGCGGCGTGGCGGCCCTGGGCGCCAACGTGCTGAAGCTGAAGCCCTGCCTGGAGATGCGGGAGGGTAAGCTGGTGGTCTGCAAGAAGTACCGGGGCACCATGGACCGGGTCTACCGGCAGTATATCGCCGAGCGGCTGGTGGGCAAGACCGTGGTAGAGGACTGGGCCTTCATCACCCACTCCGGCGGCGTGTCGGAGGAGACCCTGGCCCAGCTGACAGAGCTGGTGAAGTCCCTGGCCCCATTCCGGGAGGTGTTCGTGACCCAGGCAGGCTGCACCGTGTCCTCCCACTGCGGCCCGGGCACCCTGGGCGTGCTGTTCCTGCGGCAGGAATGAGAAAACAGAGCTCTACAATAGTCCAAAGCCCCGCCGGCATTCCCGGCGGGGAGCTTATTGCGCAAAGCCAGGCGTCCGCTGAAGCGGACGCCTGGCTTTTTGGAAGCGGCGGAAAAGTAAAAAGCTTGCGGCGGAAGACGCGTTACTCGCCGGGGACTGTGTCTAAAAGGTCGTAGCCGTTCCATGCGTACAGTCCCTTCACGGACGCGTCGCCCAGGATGTCTGTGACCTCACCCACATACAGGACGTGGTCGCCGATGGTCAGGCTGTCCGTCCATTGGCAGGACAGCCACAGGCGGCTGCCTGCCACCATGGCCTGGGGAAACTCATCCGCCCCGGTGAGGGGGATACCCAGCTCCCAGGCCTTGTCCATATTCCGGCCGGAGCAGGTACCCGCCCGCATGGCGGCCTCCCGCAGCTCCTCGCCGACCACTGACAGGCCGAAGGCACCGCTCTCCCGGATGCACTGGCCGGAATAGCCCTTGCTGCTGAGACAGACGACCACGGAGGCGGGGTGGTTGGAGGCGTAGCTCCACCAGGAGACCGCCATTACGTTGGTTTTTCCGTCCGGCTTCCGGACGGTCAGGAGTGCGAAGGGGTTGGGAGAGGTCAGCTTTTGTGCCTGACCGATGGGGATCCGTTCCATAGGGAAAACCTCCTGCTGTAAGACCGGGCGGAGGGGAGCCTCCGCCCGGAAGAATGTGGGCTCTTATCGAGCCATGTAATCAACGACCTTGTCCACCTGCTCGGCGAAGGTGCCGTCAAACTTGTTCTCAAAGAATGCGCCGCCGATGGTGAAGGCCCAGGAGCCTGCGTCCTTCACCTCGTCCAGCCGCTGATAGCTGGAGACGGAGCCGGCCAGGCACACGGGGGCGCTGACACCGGCAACGAACCGCTTGTTCAGATCCACGGCGTCACCGGTGTAGCGGTAGCCCAGCAGATCGATGCCGTAGGCGCCCTTGGCGATGAGACGGTTGGCCTCCTCGATCATACCCTCCACGGTGCCCTCCAGCACGGAGGGACGGCCGGTGATCTTGCCCACAAAGGGCATGTAGCGCAGGTGGTGGGCCTGGCAGTAGGCCAGAATGGAATCGAAGAAGATGGTGCCCATCAGGCAGTCAAAGCCGCATTCCACGGCCATTTTTGCGCCCTCCAGGCACTCTGCCTCCGTGTAGGCCACTACCTCCAGGAAGGTGGTCTTGCCGCAGGACTTCATGTAGGCGCACAGCCGCTTCATCTCATCCAGGGGGATGCCGACTTCCTTGAAACCCCAGTATTTTGCCTTGGTGTCCTTGCAGGCGTCAAAGATCTCATAGGCGTTGGGTACGGTGCGGTCGTTGTGGGTCAGCATAACGATCAGTTCGGGGTGTTTGCTCATAAGTACATACTTCCTTTACATTAATATAATTGGATCTTTTTGTGTGGAACTGGGGACTCAGGGGTGCGGTGCGCAGCTCCAGCTGATGAGGGCGTCCTCCTCGCCGATGTTGAACAGCTTGTGCCCGGTGGCAGGCGGGATCAGCAGTGCATCGCCCGTTTCCAGCTCGTAGTAGGTGTCATCCTCCGGGAAATAGCAGAGCACATGGCCCTGCATGCAGAAGAATACCTCGTCCGCCTCTGCGTGGCCGGTGTCCAGGCCGCCCACTGCGCCGGGCTTCAGCCGGGAGACTCCGAAGGTGATCTTATCTGTGCGCAGATATTCCCGCACCAGCTCCTGCTCGTCCATGAAAACCTTTGCGTCCTTGGGGCGAATGATCTTGCCCAATTTTTCCATGTGCGTTTTCCTCCGTTTCTGTTTTTGCGCTGCTTGTCCGCGCCGCGGGTCAGAGCTGGGCGTCCTGCTCGAAAAGCTCTGCCAGGGAGCGGAACAGCAGCTTGAATTTTTTGTACTGCCTGTCGTAGACCGCCCGGTTGGCGGGATCGGGCACGAAGGTCTTTTTGATCCTGACCATAGAATCCACGGCGGCCTCGATGCTCTCAAATACGCCGGCGGCCTTGCCCGCCAGGATCGCGGCGCCCAGGCAGGCAGTATCCTGGGAGGAGTAGGTCACATGCAGGGTCTTGCCGGTAATGTCCGCCTTGATCTGATTCCAGATGTCGGACTTTGAGCCGCCGCCCATGGTGCGGATCTGCTTGACTTCGAGGCCCATAGCGTCGATGGCCTCCAGATTCCGGCAGATCAGGTAGCCCAGGCTCTCCATGATGCTGCGGACGAAATGCGCCTTGCTGTGCTGCAGGGTGGCGCCGTAGAAAACACCCTTGGCGTTGAGATTTACATCCGGCGCCATGGAGCCCTGGAGATGGGGCAGCATATGTCGCCGAAGCCGCCGAAATGCACATGGCCGTCCACGCCGCCGGGCACGACGTATTGCCCCGCCGCGTCGATCACCCGGCAGTCCGGGTAAACGGACAGGTCGCTGTCCGGGGACAGGATCGCCTGGATCTTTCCGCCCTCCAGGAGCAGGGTCGCCTCCGTGACGCCGGTCTCCATGACGACCTTGCCGTTGGTCACCGCAGTTTTCAAGCCGCATCCCTCCTTGTTGTTTTTTCAGTGCTCTGTGCTGTAATACGCCGTGCGCTGCAGGATCTCCTCCGTGGGGAATGTTCCCTCGCGCAGGTACTGCTCCACCATGGCGCGGGTGGGGATCCCGGCCCGGCCGCCGATGGCGGTGCATTTGATGGCGGAGACGGCGCTGGCATAGCGGGCGGCCTCCGGGCCGGTGCGTCCCATGCACAGGGCGGCCAGATACCCGCCGTGGAAATCGTCCCCTGCGCCGACGGTATCCACCACGCGGATATTCTTCTGAAACGCCGGGACCTCCAAAAATGCCCCGTCCGCATAGCCGCGGCAGCCGCGGCTGCCGAAGGTGAAGATGACGGTGGACGGGCCCAGGCGCAAAATAGAGCGGACATGATCGGCAAACACCCCGCCCTCGGGGAACATATCGCGGTAAAACTCCTCGGAGCCGATGAGAATATCCACCATCGGCAGGGCCTCCCGGATCTCCCGGGAATAGTAGTCGGCGTCCAGGCAGACCCGGGTGCCGGCGGACCGGGCGATCCGGGCGGCGCGGCGGTCCGTTTCGTCCATCCGGCACAGATGCAGGTACTTTGCCCGGGTGATGTCCCCGGCAAAGCCGTCCACATCTGCCGCGGTCAGTCCCGGCTGCCGGGCGTCGTGATGCCACAGGATCCGCCGCCCGCCGGAGGCAGCGTCGGACAGAACGATGGACCAGCCCTCCTCATAGCCGGGGATCCGGCGGATGGCGGCGGTGTCCACCCCGTGCCGCTGCAGGTCCTCCACCAGAAAGCGGCTGCGCCGGCTGTCGCCGCACACCGCCAGCAGCTTGCAGGGGATCCCCTGCCGCCCGGCGGCCGCCAGGGCGGAGCATACCTTGCCGCCCCCCTGGAAGCTGCTGCCCTCCACGAAGGCGGAGCCGTTGTCTGCGGGCATTTCGGGCAGCGTGACCAGCTGGTCATACCAGAGGATGTCGATGCCCACGATCTCTGCGTGATTCATAAAAATACTCCTATCCGTTGGATGTGCGGAGGCTGTCCGCCGTTCAGGGCCGGTCAAAGGACACCGGCAGGTACTTGCAGGCCTCCTCCACCGCCCGGGTGTAGTCTCCGTATACGCCGGCCACATGGTGGATGTACGGCCCGCAGACCAGCTTGCGTTCCCAGCGGGGCCAGTCGTCCACTTCGGCCCAGACATAGTTGCCGTTGGTCAGGGGGCCCTGGCAGGTGTGCGCGGGCCCGGCCAGCAGCTGATAAGAACCACGGCAGCCGTCAAAGCGCACCAGCGTCAGCGGTCCGTCCTTCAGCTCCCACTGGCCCATGGACTCGGAGAGGAAGGCGTGGCTGCCGCTCTTTTTCAGACCCTTGGGGAAGGGACCGCAGTGCCACAGCAGCTCTGCGTTGTCGTTGGTGGGGTGGCGCTGGGTCAGGTCGGCCAGGAAAACAGGCTCGGCGCCGTTGTTGCAGGCCTGGGCAATGAGCATGCTGATAGCGCCGTGTACATCGTTTTCGCAGGCCACAGGCAGCCCCTTGTCAATGAGATTGCCGAATACGGCGCAGGGCCGGATCCCCAAAGCTTCGCCGAAGATGTTCCAGCATTCGCTGACCACGGAGCTGCAGCCGTTTTCTGCCGCGAACTGCTCGATAGCCAGCTCCAGGCCGGCCATGTTGCGCAGGGACTGCTGGTCCATCCGGGAGGTATCCACACCTGCGTCGGTATAACCCTTCAGCACAGCCGTTGCCTCGGGGGTGTCCGCCAGCGCCTTGGCGGAGGAGAGGATCTGGGTGGCCGGCACGGGGATGACCTCAAAGCCGAAGCGCTCCAGCAGCTCGCTTTCGTTGATCATCACGCTGAGGAAGGGCTGGGGCCGGACGCTGATCTGGGCGATGCGGGTGCCCCGCAGATTGGCGACGATGCGCGCGGCGGTGAGGAAATCCCGGAATCCCTCCCGGAACGCCGCGTCGTCCATCATACAATTTTCAATATAAGTAAAGGGGACGCCGCCGCGGTAGAGAGCCTTGCCGCTGGCAAAGAGGCCGCATTGGGTGTCCGTTGTGCGCCAGGCAAAGCCGTCGGGAGCCTCGTCCCGTTCGCCCCACAGCAGCAGGGGCACCTGCATGGCCCGGCCCAGCCGCAGGACGGTCTCCTCCTGGCCAAAGTTGCAGTGGGGGATAAACAGGGCGTTGACCCCCTGCTCCCGGAACCGCTGGATGATCCTGTCCGCCGCATGGATGTCCGACATCATGCCGTCCGGGCTCAGTCCCTCAATGCCCACTACCACTGAGCTGGTGAAGAACTATCCTCACGAGGAGAGCTTCATCGCCCAGCGCGAGAGCACCATGTCCCGTCCGTCCATCATCAACCAGTCCGAGCTGGACGAGATGGTCTCCAACGCTTACAAGGAAGTGTTCCTGGGCACCAAGGATGCCGACACGGCTCTGGCGGATCTGGACGCAAAGGTCTCCACCTTCCTGCAGGGACTGTATAGCTAATCCGAATGAAACTCTGAAAGGAGACAAGGATCCCTCCTTGTCTCCTTTCCACATCTAAGGAGAAATTACCCATGAAACCTTCTGATTACAGCTTGAAACGAAATTGGAGAGGGTATCTGCTGGTGGTGCCTGCCTGCATTGCCATTTTCCTGGTGTCCATTTACCCCATGCTCTACGGCATCAGCCTTGCGTTTCAAAACTACACTCTGACAAAGGCCAACTCGGATGATTTCCGCACGTTTGCGGGGCTGAAGAATTTTATAGAGATCTTCAAGCAGAGCGAGTACATCCAGGCGTGTCAGAACACGCTGTTCTGGACGCTGACCAATGTCATCGTGCAGGTGGTGCTGGCGGTGCTGATCGCCCTGGCGCTGAACCGGAAAATAAAGGGCCGCGGCTTTTTCCGCACCACCGCTCTGATCCCGTGGGCGGTCCCGTCGGTCATCGCGGCGCTGACCTTCCGCTTTCTGTATGACGCCAACGTGGGCATCATCAACGCGGTGCTGAAAAAGCTGGGCATCCTGGCCGATGGGATCTCCTGGCTGGGAAATCTGGAAACGGCGCGGTGGGCCGTGGTCATCGAGAGTATTTGGAAGGGCACGCCCTTTGTCATGATCTTTGTGCTGGCTGCGCTGCAGTCCGTACCCCATGAGATGTATGAGAGCGCCCGTGTGGATGGTGCCGGCGGGGTCAAGACCTTCTTCAAGATCACCCTGCCCATGATCAAGGAGACTCTGGGCATCGCCACGATCCTGACCACCATCGGCACGATCAATAACTTCAACGCCGTCTGGCTGATGACCCAGGGCGGTCCTCTGGGAAGCACGGAGATCATGTTCACCTATGCGTACAGACGGGCGTTTTCCGCCCACAACTTCGGCCAGGCCGCTGCGATCTCCGTCATAATGTTCATCATCATTGCCCTGTGTACGTTTGTCTATACCAAGCTGATCGGAGAAGAGGAGGATTGATGGGATGAAAGTGAAAAGAAAGGCCATGAACGTGGTGATCTATGTGTTTGTCGCATTGGTCTCCCTCTCTGCCATTGTGCCGCTTTTGTATGTGCTGCTGACCTCGCTGAAGACCTCCAGCCAGATCTACGATGTCAATCAGATCGTGCCCACATCCCTTACACTGGAGAATTATATCAACGTTTTGTATAAAGCCAAGTTTCTGACCTATTTCCGCAACAGCGTCATCGTTGCGGTCTGCACCACGGTGGTGTGCATGATCCTCTCCATCTGTGCCGGCTACGGCATGACCCGCTACCGGGTCCGGGGCAGTCAGAAGCTGAAGATGGGCATCCTGTATACCCGGATGTTCCCCTCCGTGCTGCTGGCCCTGCCCTACTATGTCATCATGCGGAACCTGGATCTGGGCGATTCCCTGCTGGGACTGATCCTGATCTACTGTTCCTTCACTCTGCCGTTTACCATCTGGAATATGCAGACGTTTTTCCGTCAGCTCCCGTGGGAGCTGGAGGAGGCGGCCTGCATCGACGGCGCCAGCCGCACAACGGCACTGTTCCGGGTGATCCTGCCCATGGCAAGACCGGGCATCATTGCAACGGGCCTGTTTTCCTTCATGACCTGCTGGGATGAGTATATGTACGCGAACCTGTTCATCTCCTCCACCTCGAAGAAGACCATCTCCCTGGGCATTCAGTCCTTCATCGGAGAGTACAGCACGGATTGGGGCAGCCTGATGGCGGCCACGGTGATCGCCATGGTCCCCATCATCATCTTCTTTGTTGTTGCGCAGAAGAACCTGGTGGGCGGTCTGTCCGCCGGCGCGGTGAAGGGCTGATGAGGGTGCGGTATGTATATTGATCTGCAGGAATATCAGGAATTTTCAAAGCCGGCCTTCACCCGGGAGGGCCTCATCGTGCAGTTCCCCCGCCGGGTGACCGGCATCACCCGGGACGGCGGCCGCATTCTGCTCCATTTGCAGGCCATGGTCTGCCGGAAGGAGCCCGTTGTGATCAGCGCGCTGATGCAGGGGCGGACCTTCCGCTTTACCGGGCAGTGGGCGCCTATGACGGCGTCGCTGGAGTTTCTCCCGCCCCGGACGCTGCGCCTGCGCCTAGCGGATGGACAGAGCCTCCCGCCCAACCCCCAGCCCATGGTGCTTACCCAGCCGGAGCCGGCGCCTATGGCCATGGAGGAAACGGAGGACTGCTATCGTTTCTCCACGGAGTCGTGGCAGGCCACCGTCTGGAAGGACCCCTACCGCCTGGAGCTGGCGGACGCGAACGGGAAGCTTCTGTACCGGCAGTATAACGACGACCGGCACAACGTGACCAACGACCGGCGCCGGGGCCATCAGGAGGGGGAGGGGGATGACCCCGCCCAGGATCCCGCCCTGGCCTTCCCAGGGTTTGAGACCTATCCCTTTGGCTGCGTGACGGACCCGGACACCGAGGCGCGCTGCTTTACCGAGAGCGTGTGCGTGGATCCCGGCGAGACGTTTTACGGCTTTGGCGAGCGGTTTTCGCCCCTGAATAAAAACGGCCAGGAGCTGCTGAACTGGGTCATCAATCCCGTGGGCGTCTCCAATAATAAGGCCTATAAGTGCGTCCCCTTCTTTTTCAGCAGCCGGGGCTACGGCGTTTACTATAATACCCCGCGTAAGATCCGCTTTTCCATGTGCAATTACTATTACAAGGCCTATGAGTGCCAGGTGGAGAGCGACGGGCTGGACCTGTTCCTTTTCGTGGGCGACCAAAAACAGGTGCTCTCGGCCTATGCGGATCTCACCGGCCACAGCGCCTTGCCGCCCAAGTGGGCCTTCGGCGTGTGGATGAGCAGGAACTGCTACATGACCCAGGAGGAGGTAGAGACCGTTGCTGCCCAGCTGCGCGAGAGGCAGCTGCCCTGCGACGTCATGCACATAGACTGGGCCTACTGCAAGACCTATGACTACGATTTTGCCTTTGACAAGCGCCGCTTCCCGGATGTAGCGGCCATGTCGGAAAAGCTGCTGCAAATGGGGATCCGGCTGTCGGTCTGGCAGCTTCCCTATATCAAAAAGACGGCGGACACCTATCAGCATGCCGCCGAGCATGGGTACCTGGCCCGGGAAGCGGACGGCTCTCCGGCGGATGCCCAGGCTGGGGAGGCAGTCATTGATTTCAGCGATCCCCGGGCGGTGGCCTGGTATCAGGGCCTGCTGCGGGGCCTGCTGGAGCAGGGCATCCGGGTCATCAAAACGGACTTCGGCGAAAATGCCCAGGACTGCTACCAGTATGCCGGCTGCGATGGCCGGGATATGCATAACCTCTATCCGCTTTTGTATAACCGGGCGGCCTATGAGGTCTGCCAGCAGGTCCATCCGGGGGACAGCCTCATCTGGGGCCGCTCGGCTTACGCCGGCTGCCAGCGATACCCGGTCTACTGGGGCGGTGACTCGGATTCCGACTATAACGGCATGTACCATTCCCTCCGGGGCGGCCTGTCCCTGGGCCTGTCGGGCTTCCCGTTCTGGAGCCACGATGTGGGGGGATACTTCTGTACGCCGGAGCCGAACGTGTACATCCGCTGGATGCAGTTCGGCATGCTCTCGCCCCTGGTGCGGTTCCACGGCACCTCGGCCCGGGAGCCCTGGGCATTCGGGGAAAAGGCCGTGGAGCTTTACCGGCAGTACGCGGCCCTGCGGTATTCTCTGATGGAATACCTGTACAGCGAGGCCCGGTGCTGCGCGGAGGACGGCACGCCCATGCTGCGGGCCCTGGTCCTGGATTTCCCGGAGGATCCCATGGTGAAAAACATCGACGATTCGTATCTGCTGGGGCGGAACCTCCTGGTGGCGCCGGTGTTTTCCGATGAGCCGGAGCGGGCGGTGTATCTCCCGGCAGGAACGGACTGGATGTGCCTGCACACCGGCCGCTGGTATCGGGGCGGCCAGTGCATCCGCGTCAAGACTCCCATCGATGTCATGCCCATTTTCTTCCGGGGCGGAACGGCCACCCCGCGCATCGCGCCGGGGCAGTGCGTGTCCCAGACTCCGCCCCAGGAGCTGACGTGGGAGGTATGCCCCTTTGAAGGCCGGGCGGGGTATACCTATCGGGCCGAGAGCGGCCCCGTCCGCCTGGATCTTGCGCTGGATGCTGCCGGGGAAGCCCGGGTGACCGTCACCGGCCATGAGCCTTACGGCCTGTGTCTGCGCATCCATGCGCCCAATATGCAAAAGCTGTTGATAAACGGCTCGCCCGCGCTGTTTGAGCGGGAAGGGGACACAGCCGTTTACCGGAAAGGAGCGTCAAAGGAATGTTAGTATCATCAAAAGAAATGCTTTGCAAGGCCCGGCAGGAGGGCTATGCGGTAGGATCCTTCAATATTTTCAATTTGGAGAGCGCCAAGGCCATCATAGCGGCGGCGGAGGCGGAGAACGCCCCGGTCATGCTGCAGATCTGGAGCGGCTTTGCGGATTTCATCGGCCTGGATGTGCTGGGTGCTATTGCCGTCTGCGAGGCAAAGCGGGCCCGGGTGCCGGTGGCGGTGCATCTGGACCACGGCGCCACATTGTCCCAGGTGGGGCAGTCCGTGGCGGCGGGCTTTACCTCCGTCATGCTGGACGGTTCGGCCCTCCCCCTGGAGGAGAACATTGCCCTGACCCGCAGCGTGGTGGAATTCTGCCGGGGCCTGGACATCCCGGTGGAGGGCGAGATCGGCCATGTGGGCGGCTCGGAGGACGGCGGCACCCGGGACGAGATCGTCTACACGGATCCGGATGAGGCGGTGGCCTTTTGGAAGGACAGCGGCGTGGACTTTGTGGCGGTGTCCATCGGCACGTTCCACGGCGTCTATGAGGACGCGCCCCGTCTGAATATCGACCTTCTGAAGACCCTGGCCGCCCGCATCAGCGCCCCTCTGGTGCTGCACGGCTCCTCCTACACGCCGGATGACCAGCTGGCGGAGGCGGTGCGCCACGGCATCAGCAAGATCAATGTGGCCACGGAGGTCAGCGACACCATGATCCGCGCCACGCTGGAGCACACCCGCAGCCTGGAGAAGGTGAAATACGCCAACCAGCTGACGGACGTGCCCTATCAGGCAGTCACGGAGCTGGTCCGGCACAAGATCCGTCTCTTTGGCGGCAGCGGAAAGGCCTGAGCGCGGAATAACGATCAAAGGAAAGGAATACTCTCATGAAAATCACAGATGTACTTGTGGATTATATAAAGTGTCCCCTGCCGGGTGAATTTCACCCCACTTGGGGCAGCGGCCTGGCGCAGCACCATGTGGGCATGACCCTGGTCCGGATCGTCACGGACGAGGGCCTCGTGGGCATGTCTGCGGGCACCGCCAACGGCTGGGAAAATGTGGTGGGTGTAAATACCTTTATCCGCGGCCAGCTGATCGGAAAGGATCCCCTGATGATCGAGCAGCTTCGCCCCATCATCAGCAACGCAAAGCTGCGCATGGGCTGGCCCTGGATGGTGGAGGCGGCCCTGTGGGACCTGGCCGGAAAGTACTGCGGCCTGCCCGTGTACAAGATGTGGGGCGGCTATACCAATAAAATGAAGCTCTATGCCAGCACCGGCGAGATCCGCAGCCGGGAGGAGCGGATGACGTATGTGCAGAGCTGCATCGACAAGGGCTTCCACGCCGTAAAGCTGCGGATGCACAGTGAGGATCCCGAGGAGGATCTAGAGGACATCCGGGCCATCGTCGCCAAATTTGGCCGGCAGATCTCCTTCATGGTGGACGCCAACCAGGCGGATCATCTGCCCGGCGCGGTGGACATCAACTGCGCCTGGGATACCTATACGGCCCTCCATGTGGCCCGGGAGCTGGAGAAGCTGAACATTCTCTGGCTGGAGGAGCCCCTGGCTCGGTTCAACTACGAGGGTCTGGAGCTGATCGCCCGGAAGGTGGACATCCCCCTGGCCGGCGGCGAGAAAAACACCGGGCTCAATGAATTCAAGGACCTGGCGGAGCGGACGGGCTATCACATTCTGCAGGGCGACAGCACCTTCTGCGAGGGCATGTTCCAGATGCGCAAGGCGGCCGCCCTGGCGGAGGCGCATAACAAGCTGTTCATCCCCCACACCTGGTCCAACCCCTGCGGGCTGATGGCCAATATGCAGGTGGCGGCCTCCCTGCCCAACTGCCCGTGGTTCGAGCTGCCCTTCGAGCCCCCGGCCTACACCATGGAGATGTATGACCAGGTGTTCCAGGAGGGCCTGCAGATCGAGGACGGCTATATCACCGTCCCCGACCGTCCCGGCCTGGGCTTTGCCTTCCGGGAAGGCTTTATCGAGGAGAACAAGGTGCCGTTTACCAAGGAAAGCATCGGCATTCGTGGTTGAAAGGATGGAACATATGAAAAAATATCCGCTGATTATCGGCAACGAAGAGGTTTTCACCGAAGATACCCATATCGTCTATAACAAGTATACGGGCGAGCCCTATGCGCAGATCAGCCTGGCCGGGCCGGAGCAGGTGGAGGCCGCTGCCTCCGCCGCGTATGAGACCTTCCGCTCTGAGCCCTTTGATGCCCTGGCCCGGTACAATGTGCTGATGAAGGCGTCTCAGCTCCTGTCGGAGCGGGCGGATGACCTGGCCATGACCATGGTGGCCGAGGCGGGCAAGACGCTCCAGGACGCCAAAAATGAGGTGCTTTGGTCCGTGGATCTGCTGACGGAGTCCGCCGAGGAAGCCCGGCGGCTGCACGGCACCTGCTTTGGCTTTTGGGGCGACGGCTGGATGGACAGCCGCACCTGCTATACCCGCAAGGAGCCCATCGGCCCCGTGGCGGCCATTGCGCCGTTCAACTTCCCACTGAACCTGGTGATCCACAAGATCGCCCCGGCCCTGGCGGCGGGCAACCCGGTGCTGCTGAAGCCGGCGGAGGTCACCTCCGTCATCGGCCTGAAGATCTGCCGGCTGCTGATGGATGCCGGAGCGCCCAAGGGCTATGTCAGCTGCCTCACCGGCAGCGGCTCAGCCATCGGCCCGCTGCTGACGGCCAATGAGAAGATCGCCTTTTACAGCTTCACCGGCAGCGTAGATGTGGGCAAGAGCATCAAGTCCGCCATCGGCCTGCGCCAGTGCGCCATGGAGCTGGGCTCCAACGCGGCCACCATCGTCTGCGAGGATTACGACCTTGCATCCGCTGTGGCGAGCTGCGCCGACGCCGCCTTCTGCAACGCGGGACAGGTCTGCATCCATTTGCAGCGGATCTATGTGCAGCGATCCATTTACGAGGAGTTTGTGGCCCGTCTGACCGAGGCCGCAAAGGCCAAGGTGGTGGGCGACCCCATGGATCCCACCACGGACATCGGCCCCATGATCGCGGAAAAGGAGGCGCTCCGGGTGGAGCGCTGGGTGGCGGAGGCAGTTGCCGGCGGCGCGGAGGTCCACTGCGGAAACCGGCGGGAGAAGGCACTGTTCTGGCCCACGGTCCTGACGGGTACCACCCGGGATATGCGTGTGGTGCAGGAGGAGGTATTCGGCCCGGTGGTCTGCGTCATGCCCTTTGACACCATGCAGGAGGCCTATGACATGGTCAATGACTCCCGCTATGGCCTGAACACGGGCATTTTGACCAACAACATCTCCGTTGCCATGGAGGCGACCCGGGTGCTGCAGAGCGGCAGCGTGATCATCGGCGGCACCTGCGGGTTCCGTATCGGCAATATGCCCTACGGCGGCGTAAAGGACAGCGGCTTCGGCAAGGAAGGCCCCCGCTACGCCATTGAGAAAATGAGCCAGACCAAGGCCGTGGTCATTTTGAACTGAGGGCCCCTGCGTGAATACCCACGGTCAAGGGGGAGCTTCCCCAAAGCGGGACCATGCGGCGCGCAATAGCCCGCTTACCGGCCGCTATATGCTGCTGCAGGGCCTGAACTGGTCGGCATTTGCCGTCATTTGGGTCTATGCGGTGGTGCTGCTCCGGGGCAGCGGCCTGAGCTACAGCCAGGCTGGCCTTGTGATCTCGCTGGCAAATATCCTGGCGGTATTTGCCCAGCAGGGGCTGTCTGCCTGGGCGGACCGGGCGGCTGTCGGCTCCAGCACAAAGGCGGCCGCCGGCCTGGTGAGCCTGGGTGCAGCGGCGGCGCTGCTGTTTTTGCTGGCCGGTTCCGGCGGCAAGGCTCTGGCGGGCGTCTGCTTCTGCCTGATCGGCGTTGCGATCACCGGCGTGCAGCCCTTTTTGAATGCCGCCGCCATGGAGCAGGTGCAGCAGGGCCTTACACTGAATTACGGCCTGGCCCGTGGGGTCGGGTCGGTGAGCTACGCGGCTTTTTCCGCCCTGGCGGGCGTGATATTGGGCCGCTTCGGCGGCCCGGGACTGGTGGCGGCCTATATAATCCTGAGCCTGGCCGTGTTATTATCCCTGGCGGCCTTTTCTGCCGGGGCCGGGAGGGCCGTTCCCGCCCGGCAGCCGGGCGAGACCCTGAGCGGTGCGGCGCTGCTGCGCCGAAAACCGCGGTTCTGCTGGTTTCTTGCGGCCAGCGTCCTGCTCTATGCCGCGCATATGATGGCCATCACTTATATGGATGCCATCGTGCGCCGGGCCGGGGGGACGGAGGCGGAGCTGGGCCTGGCGGTGGCAGTGGGCGCGGCGGCGGAGTTCCCGGCCATGGCACTTTTGCAGCGCATCCGCGGGCGTTTTTCCGCCAGGCAGATCCTGCTGTTTTTCGCGGTATCCTTTGCGGTCAAGCTCCTGTGCCTGGCGGCGGCTGTGTCCATGACCTGGGTGTATCTGGCCAGCCTTCTGCAATTGGCGGCGTACAGCCTGTTCACGGGCATGTCCGTATACTATGTGACGGACGTCATTGACCCCGCCAATCAGGCAAAGGGCCAGGCCCTGTGCTCCGGGGCCTCGACAGTGGGCGCGGTGCTGGGCAATTACGCCGGTGGCATGCTGCTGGAGCATTTGAGCGTGGGGAAGACCATGCTCGTCGGGGCGCTGCTGGCAGCGGCGGGCGCGATGCTGCTGACCCGCTGCTTTAAAGAAAGCACCGCCCCATCGAAAGTTTGACAGCATAGGAGAATTGAGCATATGAAAGTCGTGGTCGCAATGGATTCCATGAAAGGCAGCCTCACCTCCCGGGAGGCGGGCAATGCCGCCCGGGAAGGCATCCTCCGGGCGATCCCGGATGCCGCCGTGACGGTGCATACCGTTGCCGACGGCGGGGAGGGCACCACGGAGGCGCTGGTGGAGGCCTACGGCGGCCGGTATATCCGCAAGTGTGTCACCGGCCCTTACGGAGAGCCGGTGGATGCCGTCTACGGATATATTGAGAGCCGGAACCTGGCCGTTTTGGAGGTGGCGTCCGCGGCGGGCCTCACCCTGTCGGACCGCCGGGATCCGCTCCACGCCACCAGCTATGGTGTCGGCGAGCTGATCCTGGACGCGGTGGCCCGTGGCTGCCGCAGCTTCATCGTCGGCCTGGGGGGAAGCGCCACCAACGATGCCGGCCTGGGTATGCTGAGCGCCCTGGGTTTTGATTTCCGGGATAAAAGGGGAGACCCTTGCGGGATTTTTGCAGAGTCACTGGCAGAGGTGGCGTCCGTTTCTGCGGCGGGTGTCACGCAGGAACTGAGGGAGTGCCGCTTCTCGGTGGCCTGCGACGTGGCCAATCCTCTCTGCGGCACGCAGGGGGCAACTTATGTCTTCGGCCCTCAAAAGGGCGTCACCGCGGAGCAGCGGGAGCCCCTGGATCGCGCGGTGTCCCATTTTGCGTCCGTGGTGGAGACAGAGCTGCACACGCAGGCCCGCCGAATCTCCGGTTCCGGGGCCGCCGGCGGCCTGGGGTTTGCATTTTTAAGCTGTCTGCATGCCCGGCTGCGGCCCGGCATCGAGGTGGTCCTGCACGCCCTGCATCTGGAGGAAAGCCTCCGGGATGCCGACTTTGTCCTGACGGGAGAGGGATGCCTGGACGGGCAGACGGCCATGGGAAAGACCCCTGTAGGCGTGGCCGCCCTGGCCAAGCGCTTGGGTGTCCCCGTCATTGCCCTGGCGGGCGCAGTCAAGCCGGAGGCCCGGGCGTGCAACGCCTGCGGCATCGATGCTTTCTTCCCCATCCTCCCGGCGGCCATGCCGCTGGAGCGGGCCATGGAGCCCGCCTATGCGGCGGAAAATATAGCCCGGACGGCGGAGCAGATATTCCGCCTTATTGCTTGCATGACGCAGAACCCCTCTGCGCCGGAAAAACCATAGCAGGGTGAACTGCACAAAATTTCAACAGTCATATGAAAGCCAAAAGCACCGAAACCGGTTGGTTTCGGTGCTTTTGACTATTTTTGCCTGCGCCTGCATTTTACGTAATAAGATACCACACGGAATGAATATTTATTCAACTTTCTCTTGACAAATGCATTTTCTGTGCTATAATACAAAGCAAGCTGAATCAGTAATGCTTCCCTTGGCACCGGCTGAGGGGCTCACAGGCATCCGTGACCGAATCGTAGGTATTCCGGCATCTGCTGGATAAGATTTGGTCATGGACGCCTATATTTTTTTACAAGAAAAGGAGAAAACGCTATGTACATCAAACCCTTTGCCGTGGAAGAATGGATGAATGAATATGAAGTGGGCGCGCGCTTTAACATTGCGGAGACCTGCGTGGATTCCGTGTCCCTGGACCAGCTGTTTGCCCTGACGGGCGAGGATAAGGAGAAGTTTTTGACGGACTTCGCCGCCAAGCGGCTGACCTATGGCGACATTGTGGGCAGCCCCGCCCTGCGCGGCGGCATCTGCGGCCTGTATAAGACCGTGCAGCCGGACCAGGTGGTGCCCACCCACGGCGCGGCGGGGGCCAATCACCATGTGTTCTGCTCCCTTATTTCCGCCGGGGATCGGGTGGTCAGCATCATGCCCACCTACCAGCAGCTGTACTCCATTCCGGAGGCCATCGGCGCGGATGTGGCCATTATGCATCTCAAGCAGGAGAACGACTATCTGCCGGACCTGGCGGAGCTGAAGGCCCTGGTAACGCCTGAGACCAGGATGATCTGCATCAATAACCCCAATAACCCCACCGGTGCGCTGATGAGCCAGGCGCAGCTGCAGCAGATCGTGGACATTGCCCGCAGCGTGGATGCCTATATCCTCTGCGATGAGGTGTACCGCCACCTGACCCAGACCGATGACTGGTGCCCCTCCATAGCGGATCTGTATGAAAAGGGCATCTCCGTCAGCAGCATGTCCAAGGTGTTCTCTCTGGCGGGTCTGCGCCTGGGCTGGATCGCCACCCGGGATGCGGCAGCGCTGAAGGCCTTCCTGTCCCACCGGGATTATAACCTCATCAGCTGCGGCCTGTTCGACGACGCAGTGGCCTCTGTTGCCCTGGCCCACAGGGACGTGATGCTGAAGCGGAACCAGGCCATCGTCCGGGAAAACCTGGCGATTTTGGATGCCTGGGTGGCCGAGCACAAGCATTTCTATTACACCAAGCCCAAGGCAGGCACCACGGCCCTGGTGTACTACGATTATGACATCCCATCCTACGAATTCTGCAAGGAGATGTATCATAAAACCGGCGCCTTCGTCACCCCCGGCGACTGCTTCGAGCAGCCCCACAGCATGCGCATCGGCTATGCCTGCGATCAGCAGACCCTCAAGGATGGACTGGCGGCCATAGCCGCCTTTGCGGATACATTGAAATAAAGGAGGAACAGATCATGACAGAATTGACAGTATTGAACGGTGCGGCCATTGAGGGGCTGCTGACCATTCCCATGGCGGTGGAGGCCGTGGAGCAGGCGTATGTAGAGAAAAGCAAGGGAGACGCGGCCCTGTGGCCCATGGTGTTTCATGAATTTGACCCCGGCCACGCGGACCTGGACATCAAATCCGGCAACCTGGATGGATTGGGCTTCTACGGTTTGAAGGTGGTCTCCTGGTTCGGGGCCAATCCGGACAAGGGCCTGCCCGCCCTGTACGGCACATCTTTGCTTTTTGACCTTTCCACCGGTGCGCCTAAGGCGCTGCTGAACGCAGGGCCCATCACCGATTTCCGTACCGGCGCGGCAGGTGCCATCGGCGCCAAATATCTGGCCCGTCCCGATGCCAAGACCCTGCTGATGGCCGGTACCGGCGCCCTGGCGCCCTATCTCATCGCCGCCACGCTGTACCTGCTGCCGCAGCTCGAAACGGTCTATGTGGCCAATCCCCACCATCCGGCCCAGTCGGCGGCCGCCTGCGCGGCTATCGTGCCCCAGGTGGAAAAGCTCCTGGCTCCCTGCGGCGGCTGCCACGCGGAGATCCTGCCCGCCCCCGATCTGGAGACGGCTGCGAAGCATAGCCAGGTGATCCTCACCGCTACCCCGGCCCGCCAGCCGTTTCTGAAGGCGGAGTGGGTGCAGCCGGGCACGCATATCAGCTGCGTAGGCGCGGATATGTCCGGCAAGCAGGAGGTGGACGGCGCCCTCTTTGCATCTGCCCAGGTGTTCGGCGATGATACGGCCCAGTGCCTGTCGGTGGGTGAGTGCGAGGTGCCCTATAAGACCGGGGTATTCTCCGGAAATATCTGCGAGATCGGCCAGGTCATCACCGGCGCAGCAGCCGGGCGCGCCGCCGATTCCGATATTACCATCTTCGACTCCACCGGCATCGCCCTGCAGGATATAGCCACTGCGGCGGCGCTGCTGCAGGCAGCCCAAAAGACCGGCCAGGGCCAGACGGTCACCTTGTAAACAGAAAAAAATCGTGCGGTCCGGAGCCTTTTGGGTTCCGGACCGCACGATTTATACCCTGCCCGGTGGATGCCCGGATGCCGTCATGATCATCTCAAGGGACCTCAGTTAAAAGCCGGCATTTTCTTGTGCTTTTCCGATATTGATACCTGGTGTATATGCACCGTCTCCCCGGTATGCACAATCCTGATCTGTGTCATCCTCGAATCGAATGATATACAGCGACCGTATTCCCACATTGCCTGCATCGGTTGTGTCCGCCATTATAATTTCCATCGCAAGTCGATATTTGTCCTGCGTTGTCTCAATATCATAGGTTGAATAGTATCGCTTCCAATAGCGTCCCGTCCCGTCATCATTATTCCCTGCAATAACATTGGGTCCGGCCCAGTCGTTATAAGAAGCCATCGTCCCATGAAAATAATTGAACATTGCTTGGATAGATTCATCTGCATTTTCCGCTTCTTTCAGCGCATTTTCGGAAAACAACGCCCTCACAGCGTCCATATCCCGCGTTTGGATCGCGTCAATTAACTTTTCAAATTGCTTGTTGGCGATGGATTCATCATCCATCATTAAAAAGCTTTTACGCATACTGCAGCCGCATAAAGAACCGGATGCCAATATCAGAATCAAACCAATAACGGGTAATAACAACCATGTTTTTTTCATAAAAGCACCTCAATATCATTTATTAAAGTGTAAAACTAGCAGTATAAAAACCTTTGTTGCTTTAATGTATCCACGGCTCCAGGGCCGCGCAGGTGGGGGTATAGTGAAACCCGGCTATGCGCTGCCGGAGTACTGGGCGGGCTGCCTTGCGTTCCCGGACTGCATTATAGCCTGGGAGATTGGCTGCGTCTGCGCCCACTTGCTGTGCACACTCCCAGATCATAGCGCCCGCGGCCTTGTCAATGGCCCAGTTTTCAATCAACATTTCCGCGCATGCCCATGCCTCCTCGAACTTCCCCAGGAAAAACAGGAGTGCAAACAAATCATAAATATCCTCGGCGTTATGCAGCTCCGTCCAAAACGGCTGCAGCGCTTCTTCGGCTATCTGCGGAGGCTCGTTCAGCGCAATAGCAGAAAAGCAGAATGGAAAAACCGGGTGAGACCCAAGGGCTTTTCGGATGCACGCGACAGAATCCTTGTTCAGCACCGGCGCAAGCAGCGCCTTGGCTTGCTCGTAGTTTCCGGCCCAATACATACATACACCCATGTTGTATGCCAGCACGCAGCTTCCGCGATCTTCGTGTGCTTCCCGAAAAAAGTCATATGCTTCCTGATACTTTTCACCCTGAAATGCCGCCGCACCCAGGTTGCCGCAGATCACGGCATTTCTTTCCCGGGCTGCCGCCTGCCGCAAATACTTTATCCCCTGCGCCCATGCGCTCACCTGTTTGCCGTTTTTTGCCGTATCCCACAATAGCAGTAGAACACACCGAGATTGTTCAAGGTGCAGCCATTTGGATAATGCTTGGCATTGGCACGAAAGAGCTCTTGTGCTTTGCCGAAGTCTTCATTTTTCAGTGCCGCCAACGCATTTTCGTTCGTTTCTATGTAGCCGCTCCGCATAATTTTCTGCCTTTCTGACGTTTGTGGTATCTGCCTTTGCCGCGGTTTTTGTATTTCTTGGGCGCTGTAACAACAGTATAGCATACAGCCTCAAAAAAACAAGCACCCACCGAAGTGAGTGCTTGTTGAGAAAGTGAACTCAGCGCTTGCTGAACTGCGGCGCGCGACGAGCTGCTTTGAGACCGTACTGAATCAGTATTATTGCATTTTTCCCAGTGCTTTCAAGGCTTTTCGCAGACTCACTTCCCGTTTTCCCCTATGAGTTAACCCATCTAAGAAGCAGGGTTCTCCCTGTATTCTGTTGAAGGTTGAAAGGCTTCGTTTACTACTGCAGCCAGTTCCCACGGCTTATTATATTTGACCTATTAAGCTGAAACACTCCGCTGTCTTCTTTCACATCATTTGCACAGACGCCTAATCTCCGATATAGAAGTCGGTGATCAGTCTTATCATCAAAAGATTTCAATAGGGGCGCAGTGATGATCTGAATATTATTGGTGATGGTCGGAAGCTTGACGGTCCCATTACTGTGTTTAGGGTGGATTCTCCCGTAGAAATCCATACTGAGTGGCCCATCATAAGAAGGACACACCTCTAAACTTTTATAGTCGTAGGATACCCACCAGGAGCAGCCCTGCGTCACAAGATTCTTTGAGAACATATCCGTGCAGAGGACCTCGATCATCTCCCGGAACACCAGACGAGCTTCCTGATACTTGTACGGTCTCGAAAGGACTTGACCATGCTCCGGGGCAACGCGGGGCAGCATGCTGCCCTTTTTCTCCTCTAAGAAGAATTTCTTCATAATTGGATCGATGCCCGCCGACGTGCCGGAGAGGATAGATGTGCTGGAGGTCGGTGCGACCGCCAGCAGATAGGCGTTGCGCATTCCCTGCGCCGCCACCGTTTTCGCAAGCGCCTGCCACTTTTCGGAGGTATAACCCCGCTTTTCAAAATACGCGCCCGTCTGCCAGTCGCTGCCCTCAAAGAGTGCGTAACGACCCTTTTCCCGTGCCAGTGCTGCGTCCGCCTTGACGGCGGCGTAGTTGATGTGCTCGAACACCGCGTCGGTGAAGGCAAGGTGCTCCTCGCTCTCCCAGCGGATGCCGCGCTTTGCCAGCATGTGGTGGTAGCCGCTGACGCCCAGGCCGATGCTGCGGTACTTCTGATTGGTAAGCCGCGCGTATTCCAACGGGTAGAAGTTGAGGTCAATCACATTATCCAGTGCGCGGATGGCCGTTTCCACCGTGCGTTCCATATAGGCCTCGTCCTCCACCGGCAGATTACCGAGAGACAGACTCGCCAGGTTGCAGACCACAAACTCACCGGGGCGTGTGGCTGTCACCACCACTGTGTCGCCGTTCTCCGTGTGCACCTCAGTGCTGATATGCTCGATGGGCGCCATGTTCTGCGCGATCTCCGTGCAGAGATTGGAGCAATAGATCATTCCCGTGTGGCCGTTTGGGTTCATACGATTTACGCTGTCGCGGTTGAAGGCGAAGGGCGTGCCGGTCTCCACTGCCGAGCGAAGCACCAGCCGCACGATATCCTTGACGGTGACGCTGCGCTTTTCGATGCGCGGGTCATTGACGCAGTCCAGATACCGCTTCTCCCATTCCGTACCCCAGTAATCCTCCAGAGCGTAGCCCTTGACCGTGAGGATCTCATGCGGACACATGAGATGCCACGGCGCGTCTATGTTCTCCTCCGCCAGTCGCCAGAAGAGATCCGGATAGCACACGGCGGGAAACACATCATGTGCCTTCATGCGGTCGTCGCCGTTGTTGGTGCGCAGTTGAAGGAATTCCGGCAGATCCCGGTGCCATGCGTCTAAGTAAACCGCCACAGCGCCCTGCCGCATCCCCAACTGATCCACCGCCACGGCGGTGTCGTTGACCAGCCGGATCCAGCGGATAACACCGCCCGCCGCCCCTTGAAAGCCGCGGATGGTGCTGCCTGCAGCGCGCACCTTACCGAAGTACATCCCCATTCCACCGCCGAATTTAGAGACCTTTGCGAAGTTGTCCAACGAGCGGTATATGCCGTCCAGACTGTCCGGCACAGTGTCCACAAAGCAGCTTGAAAGCTGATGGTAGGGCTTTCGCGCGTTAGACATGGTAGGTGTCGCCATCGTGACCTCCATACGGCTGAGCATATCGTAAAAGCGTTTTACCCACCCCATGCGGTCAGAGCCTTCGTTCATAGCAAGATGCAGCGCGATACCCAAAAACATCTCCTGCGGTGTTTCCAGCGGCACGCGGCTGCGTGTCTGGATCACATAGCGTTTGAGTAGCAGGTCAAGGCCGGAGTAGGTGAACAGCTCGTCCCGTTCCGGGCAGAGAAAGCCCTCCGCCACGGCAATCTCCTCGTGGGTATAGTGGGCAAGGATATAGTCACCGTAGAGTCCCTTATCCGTCAGATAGCGAAGTCTGCCATAGAGGTCGCCGACGCCGCGCCCCTCCCATTCCTGTGCGTTGCGACAGCGAAAGGAGTGGTTCAGAAGCCGCGCCGCGATGAACTCCCACTTGGGTGCCTCTGCCGTAGTCAGCTCTACCGCTGCCTTGGTCAGTGCCTCAGCCCGCTCATCCTCCGTCATGCCCGGGCGACAGAAGCTCTCAAACTTCATTTGAAGCGCCGCGAGGGAGTAGACTTCCTCGGTAAAATCCATCTGGATGCGGCGCAGCACCTCGTCAAGCGAGTCATCCCCCACCGTCTGCGCGATGGTATGCCGGACGCGGCGCAGCGCAGACCGCTTTTCGCGATAGAGGATGTACGCTTTTGCCACCTCATAGTATCCGCGCTCCATGAGCGTCCGCTCCACCTCGTCCTGCACACGCTCCACGGTGAGCGGCGCTGCGGCGGCGAGGTTGTCAAGAACGGCGGCGAGGATCTCATTCAGCTCTCTGCTCCCGATCTCCCTCCCCTGTCCATCAAACGCTTTTTTCATGGCGTTGAAAATTTTCTCCTGTTGAAAGGGAACAGACTTCCCGTTTCGTTTTCTGATCTCCATTTTGATCCTCTCATCTTCTCCGGTCACTTCTCATGTCCTTTTGGGCAAAGAGCGGGCAAGCGCAGTATCACGCTTGCCCGCTCTGTTTTTGAAAGCCGGTTTTTCTGCAGCCGACGCGGCGGGACTGTTTGTTGTCTGTTGTCTTGGTTTTGACTTCCCTGCCTGTCACTTCATGGATTCCAGAATGGCATCCGCCAGTGCTTCCAGCTCAGTGCACTTGTCCGTGCCCATGGACGAGGCGAGGCTGAGGCGCTCGTTGAGCACTGTCATGTTTTTGAGCTCATCGTTGACGAATTTCTGCATGAGGTCGCCGGACTTCACCGCCCACGAGCCGTTTTCAATGATGGCAAAGGTGCGGTTTTGCAGATTCAGTGCCTTCATATCCATGAGAAAATCGTGCATGGCGGGATAGATGCCGAGATTGTAGGTCACAGAGGCCAGAACGATGTGGCTGTACTTAAACGCCTCGGAGATCAGTTGGGAGACATGGGTGGAGGACACGTCGTACAGTGCCACACGGCTCATGCCCTTGTCGCAGAGCGACGCCGCCAGTGCCTGAGCCGCGTTCTCCGTGTTGCCGTACATAGAGGCGTAGACGATGAGCACGCCCTGGGTCTCAGGGGCATAGCGGCTCCATGTATCGTATTTTTCGATGAACCAGCCCAGATCCTTGCGCCACACGGGGCCGTGGAGCGGGCAGATGTACTTGATCTGATCCAAAACGCCGCCAGCCTTTTTCAGCAGGAGTTGGATGTGGGGGCCGTACTTGCCCACGATATTGGTGAGGTAGCGGCGGGCGTCGTCCAGCCAGTCCCGCTCGAAGTCCACCTCGTCGGCAAACAGCTTGCCGTCCAGTGCGCCGAAGGTGCCAAAGGCGTCGGCGGAAAAGAGGACGCCGTCGGTGACGTCGAGGGTCACCATGGCCTCCGGCCAGTGAACCATAGGCGCGCCCACAAAGGTGACGGTGTGCTTGCCGAAGGAGAAGGTGTCGCCCTCCTTCACCTCGATGCACTCATGCCCGTCCACATGGAAACCGAACTGCCGCATGAGCATGAAGGCCTTCTCGTTGGAGATCAGCTTCACTTTGGGGTGGCGCAGTAGGATCTCCTCAATGCAGGCGGCGTGATCCGGCTCCAGATGGTTGACCAGCAGATAGTCCAGCTCGCGGCCATCCAGCACATACGCCAGATTTTCCAAAAGCTGGCGGCAGGCAGACCAGTCCACCGTGTCAAAGAGCACCGTCTTTTCGTCCATCAGGCAGTAGGCGTTGTAGCTTACGCCCCGGGGAATGGGAAAGCAGTTTTCAAACAGGGCCAGGCGATGGTCGTTGGCGCCCACCCAGTAGAGGTCGTTCGTTACTTTACGCACGCAATACATCTTATCTTACCTCCTTCACGGCTCAAGCCTTTATAAATTGATCCTTCGTCTCCGCGCACTCGGGACACACCCACTCGGCGGGAAGCTGCTCAAAGAGCGTACCCGGCGCGATCTCGCCGTCCTCGTCGCCCAGCTCCGGCACATACTCGTAGCCGCAGCCGCCGCACACATAGGTGTCGCCGATGGGCGTGGGCTTGGGCGGCGTAGGACGCTTCATCTTCACCATCGGCGGCGCGGGCTGCTTCTCGCCGCTGTCCAGTGCAGCGGTGAGCAAGGGCAAAATCTCCATCACATCGCCCACGATGCCGTAGTCGCAGTTCTTGAAGATAGGCGCGTTGCCGTTTTTGTTGATAGCCACGATGGTGGAGGCGTCCTTGATTCCCTTGAGGTGCTGGGTGGCGCCAGAGATACCGCAGGCGATATAGAGGTTGCCGGTGAACTTCTGCCCGGACATACCCACATAGCGGTCAAGGGGCAGGTATTTCAGCGTCTCCGCCACGGGGCGGGAGGAGCCGATAGCTGCGCCGGCGGCCTTGGCCAAGTCCTCCACCAGCTTCATGTTCTTCTTTTCGCCGATGCCCTTACCGGCGGAGACCACACGCTCCGCCTTGGGGATGGGCGTATCCATGGGAATGCCCACGGAGAAGTCGTGTCCGTCCTTTTTCAGTGCCGCCACAAGGTCAGCCACCTGCTGGACAGCATCCCCCTCCCGGAAGATGGTCTTTTTGCGAATGCCGGTGATGGGCGCGGGTTTCTTGGCCGCCGAGCGGCTCTCGCCGCCGGAGCTCTTGCCCAGCCTGCCCACCAGATGGGAGGCGATGACCACCCGCTGGATCTCGTTGGTGCCCTCGTAGATGGTGGTGATCTTGGCGTCGCGGTAGGCCCGTTCCACCTCCATGCCCTTGAGGAAGCCGCTGCCGCCGTGGATCTGCAAGGCATCGTTGGTGACCTCCAGCGCGATGTCCGAGGCGTACATCTTCGCCATGGCGGACTCCATGCCATAGGGCTCGTGCTGCTCCTTCAGCTCCGCCGCGGAGTAGATAAGGAACCGGGCGCAACGCAGCTTGGTGGCCATATCCGCCAGCTTGAAGGCGATGCTCTGCTGGGCCGCGATGGGCTTTCCGAACTGGACGCGCTCCTTGGAATAGCTCAGCGCCTGCTCAAACGCGCCCTGAGCGATGCCCAGCGCCTGCGCGGCGATTCCGATGCGTCCGCCGTCCAGCGTGGACATGGCGATCTTGAAGCCCTCGCCCTCCTTGCCCAACAGGTTTTCCTTGGGGACCTTCACGTCATTGAAGATCAGTTCCGCTGTGGAGGATGAGCGAATACCCATCTTGTCATAGTGGTCGCCGAACTCAAAGCCCTTCCAGCCCTTTTCCACGATGAAGGCGGAGATACCCCGGGTGCCGATGTCCGGCGTTGTGACGGCGAAAACCACATAGGTGTCCGCCTTAGGAGCGTTGGTGATGAAGATCTTGCCGCCGTTAAGGAGGTAGTAGTCCCCCTTATCCAGCGCCGTAGTCTCCGTGCCGCCGGCGTCGGATCCGGCGTTGGGCTCCGTGAGACCGAAGGCGCCGATCTTCTCGCCCTTGGCCAGCGGGATCAGATACTTCTTCTTCTGCTCCTCGGTGCCGTAGGCGAAAATAGGCCATGAGCCGAGGGAGACGTGGGCGGAGAGGATGACGCCCGCACCGCCGTCCACACGGGCCAGCTCCTCCACCGCGATGGCGTAGCTCAGGGCGTCCAGACCGGCACCGCCGTACTCCTTGGGGAAGGGAATGCCCATCCAGCCCAGCTTACCCAGCTTCTTGACAGCCTCCTCGGGAAACTCATTATTCTGATCCATCATAAACGCGAGGGGCTTGATCTCCTCCTCCGCAAAGCTCCGGATCTTCGCGCGCAGCTCTTCGTGCGCCGCCGTGGTTTGAAACAGCATACGGGTACCTCCTCTTAAAATTTTACAGCTCGCTTGTATCTTGGGGATCGGATCCGCCGGCCAGCAGCTTGCGCAGGCTCACGGCGCGGAACGCCTCGTCCTGCTTTCGCTGTAACTCCGTTAGCTGGCAGTGGATGGCGCATTTCCCGTGTTCGCTTTGCCAGCGGCAGTCATACCCCGGCTCCATGCAGGCGCACAGGACGTCATGCTCTCCCATGACGGCCATGAGGTCGTAGAGGGAAACGCCACGCAGGTCACAGGACAGCCGGCAGCCGCCGGCTGCGCCCCGGCTCACCTGCACCAGCTCCCCAGCGGAGAGCTTTCGCAGGATCTGATAGGCAAACTGCATGGGGATCAGCTCCGTCTCCGCCATCTCGGCCACCGAATGCTTCTCCCCGTCCAGCAGCACCCGCAAAATGCGCATCGCGTAGTCCGTCTCTTTGGTGATAATCATGCTCCGTATCCTCTTTTCGCTTGCTTGTTAGTCCCATCATATCAATCTTGACAAAATTTGTCAAGATTATTTTCAAAAAAATTATCGTTTTAACACAGACCGCCCCAGCCCGAGTCAGCTTCGCTTTCCATTCAGCGAAAAGCCATGTTACTTCCAATTATAGAAGCCGAAAAAGCTGTGCCGTGGCAGTCCGCCGAAAGCAGAAAAGACTATGACTGAAAACCAGAAAGCGGAAAAATTGGTTGGGGCTCGCAGGGGTCGCCCACCCAAGGCGGATGAGGCGATCCCTGACAAGCCTAAGCCGTCCAACCGAAACAAGCAATAAATGGGGCGTTTTTGTATGTCATAGGGAGAATCTATCGTGGTCGAGCTATAATTGATCCGCGGAGGCCGGGAAGAAATTGGTCCACGCCCAATAAACAGTTATCCTTTAAGCGTGTCGAAAACTGGAGGGGAAACAAGCCAAATAATTAGGAGTGGGCTAATACTTGTGATAAAAGATTCTGCGGAAAAAGGCGGAACCGC